>JAFXDB010000092.1 GCA_017516305.1 Clostridia bacterium
TGCTGGCGCTGCGACACGCCCCTGCTGTACTACGCCCGTCCCACCTGGTTCATCCAGATGACCAAACTGCGCGACCAGCTGGTGGCCAACAACCGTACCATCAACTGGATGCCCGACAACATCAAGGAAGGCCGCATGGGCACCTGGCTGGAGAACGTCCATGACTGGGGCCTCTCCCGCGAGCGCTACTGGGGTACCCCCCTGCCTGTGTGGCAGTGCGGCTGCGGCCATATGCACGTCATCGGTTCCCGCGCCGAGCTGCGCGAGATGGCTGTCACCGATCCGGGTGAAAACATCGAGCTGCACCGTCCCTTCATCGACGAGGTGAAGCTCCGCTGCGAAAAGTGCGGCGGCGAAATGCAGCGCGTGAAGGAAGTTATCGACTGCTGGTACGATTCCGGCTCCATGCCCTTCGCCCAGTGGCACTACCCCTTCGAGAACAAGGAGATGTTCGAGAAGAACTTCCCCGCCAACTTCATCTCCGAGGCCATCGACCAGACCCGCGGCTGGTTCTACACCCTGGAAGCCATCAGCACCCTGCTGTTTGACCGCGCTCCCTTCAAGAACTGCATCGTCATGGGTCACGTTCAGGACGCTGAGGGCCGCAAGATGTCCAAGCACCTGGGCAATGTCGTGAACCCCTTCGAGGCCCTGGATACCTACGGCGCGGACGCCCTGCGCTGGTACTTCTACACCACCGCCGCGCCCTGGCTGCCCAAGCGCTTCTCCAAGGAGGCCGTGCAGGAGGTGCAGCGCAAGTTCCTGGCGACCCTTCAAAACGTGCACTCCTTCTTCTCCATGTACGCCCAGATCGACGGCTTCGATCCCAACGCCCACAAGCTGGAGAACGTTGAGCTGAGCCTGATGGACAAGTGGATCCTGTCCAAGCTGAACAGCCTGATCAAGAAGGTGGACGCCTGCCTGTCCGCTTACGAGATCGTCGAGCCCGCCAATGCCATCCAGGATTTCGTGGATGAGCTGTCCAACTGGTATGTGCGCCGCGGCCGCGAGCGCTTCTGGGGCAAGGGCATGGCCGGCGACAAGGAAGCCGCCTTCGCCACCCTGTACCATGTGCTGGTGACCCTGGCGAAGGTCTGCGCGCCCTTCATCCCCTTCATGGCGGAGGACATCTACCAGAACCTCGTCGTGGCGAATGTCCCCGGTGCGGTTGACTCCGTGCACCTGTGCGACTTCCCCGTGGCGGATGAATCCCGCATCGACAAGGAGATGGAGGAGCAGATGGACGCGCTGGTGGAGGCCGTGCAGCTGGGCCGTGCCTGCCGTGCGCTGGCGAACATGAAGACCCGCCAGCCTGCCGCCCGCCTGTTCGTCAAGGGCGCGTCCTTCGGCGCGGATTACCAGGCGCTGTGCGAGGATGAGCTGAACGTGAAGTCCGTCGTCTTCACCGACGATACCCGCGACTACACCACCTACCAGCTCAAGCCCCAGATGCGCACCCTGGGCCGCAAGTACGGCAAGCTCCTGGGCAAGATCGGCCAGCAGCTGGCTGCGATGGACGGCAACGACGTGGTGGACGCCTTTGCGCGCGGCGAGATCGTGTCCTTCGAGCTGGACGGCACTCTGGTCGAGCTGGCTGCGGAGGACGTGCTGACCGCGCCCATGCAGAAGCCCGGCTTCGTCGCCCAGGAGGATCGCGGCGTGATGGTGGTGCTGGACACCAACCTGACTGAGGACCTGATCAACGAGGGCTATGTGCGCGAGGTCATCAGCAAGATCCAGACCATGCGCAAGGAGAACGGCTTCGACGTGACCGACCGGATCGAGGTGCGCGTGGCCTGCGGCGAAAAGCTGGCTGCCGCCATCGCTTCCGGCCTGGACATGATCAAGAACGGCACCCTAGCCGTGTCCGTCGAGGTCGGCGAGGCTGACGATACCTACACCGCCCAGGAGTGGAAGATCAACGACCAGAAGGCCGTGATCGCTGTCCGCGTGGCCAAGTAACAGACATATCGACCGGAGGAGGCTCGTGTACGAAAAGCGGGCCCCCTCCCGGTTTGCGTTTATCTGACATGTTACTCCCTAACAGGGGAGTGCCTCATGTACCGGAGGTACATATGAAGATTGCTCTTATCGGCCAAGATATCCCCACGCTGCTGCCCGGCCTGCTGACAGACCTGCTCTTCGCGGGCCGTCAGAGCGCTGAGGTTGCACTGGAGGAAAAGAACGCCGCGATGCAGGATGTGCTTCAAAAATATGGTGATGTCATCATCCGGGATGCGGCGGCCCGCACCCCGGGGCTGAAGGCGTCGCTGCATGTCACCGGCAGCGGCCGCGAGGTGCTGTCCGGCGCGGACTGCGTCATTTACGCCGGCGACTGTATGGCCGCCACCCGCTTCAAAATGGATCGCGAGGCCCTCATGGGCGTGGAGGAGGACGATCCCGGCCTCACCGACCAGGCCCGCGTCAACGGCGGCATCGGAGGCCTGATGCACACGCTGCGCCAGGGCGAAACCATCCTCGACCTGTGCGAAACGATGCAGGACGAATGCCCGGATGCGCTGGTCATTTGCATGGGGCAGCCCGTGGGCCGCACGGTGCGGGTCTTCCAGAATGCGGGCTTCCGCTGCTTCGGTCTGGGGCGCACGCCCCTGCGCGGCGCCAACGGCCTGGACGCCATTGCGGCGAAGCTGGGCTGCAAGGTCAATGATCTGAGCGCCACTATCGCGGGCCTGCCGGGCTTCGCCTTCCTGCTTTCCCTCGCCGACGCCAACACCGGAGACGACCTGCTGCCCCTCCTGACCGACATGGTGGAGGAAGAGGAGCTGGGCCGCCTGACGAAGCGTTGGCTGGGCTGGTACGGGGCCGTTGCCGTGGGTGACGTGACCGACCATGCCGAGTTCATGCCTGCCCAGGAGGACTACATTCCTGAGGAGGAGCCCCGCTTCGGCGAGAGCGTGGAGCAGCGTAAGGAGCGCATCCTCTGGATGAACACCGTGGGCGACAAGGGCCTTGCCGAGAACGAGGGCAAGATGGCGCAGATGCTGCTGCTCTCCCGGGTGACGCCGGTGCGTCCTGTGCAGCTGGCGTTGGCGCTGCTGCGGGGGGCGGATGCGGACATTCCCGCCGTGACCCGCCGCAACGACGGCGAGCTGCCGGATCTGCCGTCCTCTGCCATGGTCGAGTCCCTGCTGACCCTGCGGGGCGGAAAAATCGTCCCCCACGGGACGGAGCTGCCCCTGCCCCTGGCGGAGATGTGCGAGGAGATCGACGCAGCGTCCCAGCTGGCCGCGCAGGCCGCCGCCGGTGACCGCATGGCCCTGCGTGAGTGCGTCGAATGCGACCCCGCCCTCATTGGCCTGGATCGTCTCTATCTGCAGGACGTGGTGACCCGCATGGTCGCCATGCACAGCGACGTCCTGGGACGCTTGAACGATGAAGAAGACCTGTAAGCCGACGGACAGATGGAAAGGATAAGGAGAAAAACATGAAGAAGCTTCATATGGGCCCTGCCAAATGCTCCCTGTACCTGGGCGACGGCAGCGAGCGCGCTGAATACGTGGATCAGGACTACATCCTGCACAAGTTGGGCCGCCCCCACTGCGCGGTCAACATCATGTACACCTACTATCCCCACGACAAGGAGTGGCCGGCTCGTATTTCCGAGGCATGGAAGGACAAGAATGTCTCCTTCGCCTGGGATTATCCCTATGATGACTACTTCCCCTACGACGTGGATGGCCAGCCCTTCCGGCAGATGCAGGATATCCGCCGCCACGGTCAGGATGTGCTGCTGACCCTGACGCTGGACTGCGGCCTGACGGATGACGAGCTGCGCGGCATTGCCCGTCAGCTCAGGCCCTTCGGACGCATGATGATCCGCATCAACCACGAGTGCTGCGGCAACTGGTTCCAGCACAACAAGCGCTACACCTACGCCCAGGTCGGTGCGTTCTTTGTTCGCTTCTCCGGCATTCTGCGTCAGGAGGCCCCCAACATCCGCGTGATCTTCTGCGGCGGCTGGGGAAAGGAAGACGGCCATATGGAGCAGGAGGATGCCTTCCGCGACTGCTACGCCGCCTCCGACCTGTGGAGCTGCGACACCTACCTGGCGCTGCATTACGGCTGGCCCTATGACGTGGCGGAGCCGGAGAATGTCCAGAAGAGCTGGAAGTGCGACAGCGTGCAGAAGCTGGTGGATCAGTTCACCCGCACCCACAAGCGCGCCTGCGAGCTTTCCGGCGATGTGCGGCCGATGATCACCGCCGAGTTCAACACCGACGGCGACGTGACCGGCCCCCGCCTGCAGGGCGAATCCGTGGTGCGCTTTGCCCACTACTGGCGTGACAACAAGGTGGACTGGTTCCGCGGCATCAGCCTGTACCAGTTCCGCGACCGCGGCCGCCTGGGCCTGGAAATTGAAGATCCCAACAACAAGGCTGTGGGCATTGAGCAGCCGATGCTGAAGCAGTACCGCGACAAGGTGCTGCATGATCCGTGGTTCATGCCTGAAATGACCGAGGGCGCGGAGGCTTCCTTCCCGGCTGCCCTGCGCTGGGGCGGCAGCGAGGATGCGGACGGCGTCGCCATCCCTGTGCACTTTGACGCCAACCCCGAGTTCTGCGAGATGACCGTTGAGCAGCAGATTGGCCTGATGGTGGAGCTGAATGGCAAGTGGTTCTACAAGGCTCCTGGCACGAAGACCATCGACCTGATGAGCGCCTTTTTTGACAAGCCCCTGTCCGGCCCCTGCGACATGACCATGAAGGTCTTTGCGCCCCCGGCGGACGGCGTGAACGTCAACGACGGCAGCGTTGACTGGGACGTGAATTACCGTGCCGTGCTGGAAAAGGCTCCGGAGATGCGCATCCGCTACGTGCCGATGGGCATTGTGGGCTGACGGCGTTTCATCCGCCGCAGAAACGGGTATATATCCAGCGTAACGACGAAATCTGTTGCGGAGGATGAAGGTATGAAGCTGATTTCCTGGAACGTCAACGGCCTGCGGGCCATTCTCGGCAAGAACTTCCTGGAGGATTTCTCCCGCCTGGATGCGGACGTGTTCTGCCTGCAGGAGACCAAGCTGCAGGCAGGGCAGCACGATCTCGACCTGCCCGGCTATCACCAGTACTGGAACTACGCCGAGAAGAAGGGTTACTCCGGCACGGCCATCTTCACCCGTGTGGAGCCGCTGAGCGTCCGCTATGGCATCGGCGTGGAGGAATTCGACCACGAGGGCCGCGTCATCACCCTGGAATTTGCGGACTTTTACCTCGTTACGGTGTACACGCCCAACAGCCAGCGGGAGCTGACCCGCCTGGCGTGGCGCATGGCCTGGGAGGATGCGTTCCTCACGTATGTCAAGGGGCTGGAGGAGAGCAAGCCGGTGGTTTACTGCGGCGACCTGAACGTGGCCCACAAGCCCATCGACCTCAAAAACCCCAAGAGCAACACGCGCAACGCCGGCTTTACGCAGGAGGAGCGCGACAAGCTGACCGCCGTCCTGGACGCGGGCTACATCGACACCTTCCGCCACTTCCATCCCGACGCCGTGGACGCCTACACCTGGTGGAGCTACATGTTCAAGGCGCGGGAGAAGAACGTGGGCTGGCGCATCGACTACTTCATCGCCTCGGAGAAGCTGCGCGACCGCCTGACCAGCGCCTGCATCCACGCGGATGTGATGGGCAGCGACCACTGCCCGGTGGAGCTGGTGATCGAATAAGTGTATATGAAAAGTGCCGTCCGGCGTGATGCCGGGCGGTCTTTTAGTGTATGGGAGGTGCGGGCGCGTCGTAGGAGCGGATATGCAGGGGCAGCTATGTAGGGGCGACTATGTAGGGGCGACTATCAGTCGCCCGCCTGTGCTGCAGTGGCGGAGCGAGGAGGAGAGAGCATCTGCGGACGCGGAGACCCTCTCAGTCCCTTCGGGACAGCTCTCCCAAGGGGAGAGCCTTGAATGGTGGGACTGGGACAGATGGATATGGAAAACCGCCGTCCGGCTGCGATTTTACTGTTCCGGGCGGCGGTTGCTGTTTCGGTATGTGGAATCAGACGTAGTAGGGGTCGGGCTTGAAAAGCAGGGCTACGGTGTCGATCACCCAGCCGATGCCGCAGAGACCACCGGTGCACAGGTACAGGATCCCCATGCCGGTCTTGCCCTCGTAGAACTTGTGGGCGCCGATGTAGCCCAGGAAGAAGCACAGCAGGAACGCTGTCCACTTGCTGCGGGCGCGGCCATGGGGGCCATAGCAATCATTGTTGACGTTCGTGTTGGTGTTGGCGTTGTTGATGACGATGTTGGGCTGGGCAGCCTGCTGCATCTGCTCGACCTGGCAGCCACAGCGGGGGCAGACAACGGCGGCCGCTGCGATCTGCTGGCCGCAATGCTTGCAGAACTTCATTTCGGGCTGGGACATGTTAATTACCTCCTTGTAATGCCTATGTGCAAGGGAACGTACATACATCATAGCACAATTTCATACAATACGCAAGTGCGTATACGCGATAGCGTAGGTTTTTTTATGCTAAGTGGCGGAGGTGATACCGATGCCAGTGAAGGACGCAGTGGTGGAGCGGTTCCGGGAGATTTGTGCGCAGAGGAAGATCAAGTGGAATGAACTGGCTGTGAGAGCGGGGGTGACGCCCTCATCGGTGTACAGCATGGCGGATGAGCGACGGCGCGAGCTGTCCATCAACCTGATCAAGAAGCTGTGCGATGGGCTGGACATGACGCTGGGCGAGTTTTTCAGTACCCCCATGTTCGATGAGTTGGAACAGGAGATAAAGTAGGAAAAGAATGAACCGCTTTTTCACGCAAATTTAGGAAAGATTTGGTTGGTATGGAGCAGAGGCCATCCCGGCAGGGCGGCTGCACCAGAGCCTCGAAGGGGAAGATGCGGCGTCTTTGCGGAGGGTTGCGCCCTCTTTTTGATTGATTCAAGCAACCCCCCGCAACGTCGCCGCCCCGATATGCAGCCGCCTTTCCGACGCTTATGGGGCGGGAGGGGGTGCGGGGGAAATCGCTGTTCGATTTCCCCCGGTGCCTTTACGCCGCTTTCGGCAGGCGAAAGCGGCCTCTCGCTTACGCTGTTCAGTTACTCCGTAAGAGAACGCAAATAACCATGAAAAAACCATCCGGCACAGCCACCGGATGGTCAGGGATTGATTTACTTCCTCCGCAGCCACACGAGCATTTCACCCTCGCCGCGGTTGGCCCAGGTGTAGTAGGGCACCAGGTGGAGGGTGGCGGGCTCCTCCTTCGGGGGCTGCCAGTTAGTGTAGAGCTCCTCGGTCGCCGGGGGCAGGAGGCGGCGGGCGGGAACGTGCAGGCGCACGGTCTCGTAGCCGAAGGTGTCGAAGTCGAACTCGCGCTTGATGCCCTCGCCATGGTCGCCGATGTCGCGGGTGTTGACGCGCAGCAGGTGCAGGTTCTCGCCGTTGTCCACCTGCTCGGCACAGAAGGTGATGGGGCCGCGCATGAAGGCCACCTTGTCCACATCCTCGCGGACGGCGGGGTTGGCCGCGACCATGCGGATCATCATCGGCATGTGCAGGGTGATGGTGTCGCCCTCGTGCCATTCGCCGGTGAAGTAGGCGTAGCCGTCGCGGGTGACGGGCTGCTTGTCGCCGCAGGTGATGACGGTATCCGGCGCCCAGTTGGGGATGCGGAAGGCCAGCGTGCCGGTGACGGGCTCGTTGCAGTGCAGGGTGACGTAAACGTGGCCGTGCCAGGGCATTTTGGTGTCCACCTGCATGGTCAGCTGCTTGCCGCCGAAGTCCTTCCGGATGGAGCCGCCCACGTACAGGTGGGTGAAGAGGGTGTCGGCATTCTCGGTGTAGGCATAGGAGGCCACGGAGGACACGATGCGGGCGATATTGGGCGGGCAGCAGGCGCAGCCGAACCACTTGCGGCGGGTGGGGGCGACGTGGCGCTTCCGGTCGTCCCGGCGGCAGTTCTGCGGCACCACGGCCAGGGGGTTGACGTAGAAGAAGCTCTTGCCATCCAGCGCCATGCCGGAAAGGACGGTGTTGTACAGCGCCAGCTCCATCACGTCGGCGTACTTGCTGTCGGGCTGGATCTGCAGCATACGGCGGGCGAAGAAGGCCAGGCCGATGGCGGCGCAGGTCTCGGAATAGGCGGTGTCGTTGGGCAGGTCGTAATCGAAGGTGAAGGCCTCGCCGTGGACGGTGGAGCCGATGCCGCCGGTGATGTAGAGCTGCTTGCGGACGATGTTGTTCCACAGGCGCTCGCAGGCGGCCAGGAGCCCGTCATCGCCGGTCAGGCGGGCAACGTCCGCCATGCCGGAGTAGAGGTACACGGCGCGCACCGCGTGGCCCATGGCCACCTCCTGCTCGCGCACGGGGGCAGCGGCCTGGTGGTACTCGGAGCCGCGGTTGAGGTCGCCCTTCCAGGTCTGACCGGCCTTTTCGGCCCGGGCCTTGTCCTCCACCTGGAAGTAGAAGGGCTTCTGGCCGCGCTGGTCAACGAAGAATTTGCCCAGCTTCAGGTACTTTTCCTCGCCCGTGACTTCGTACAGGCGCGCCAGGGCCATTTCGGCGATCTCGTGGCCGGGATAGCCCTTGCACTTGCCCTCCTCGGGGCCGAAGCGCACGTCTATGTAGTCCGCAAAGCGGCATGCGGCGCGCAGGAGCTTGTCCTTGCCGGTGCCCTGGTAATAGGCGATGGCGCCCTCGATGAGGTGACCCAGGCAGTACAGCTCATGGTGGTCGCGCAGGTTGGTCAGGGCGGCGTCCATGCCGTTGATGATGTAGTAGGTGTCCAGGTAGCCGTCGGGATTCTGGGCGGCACAGACGACGTCGATGGCTTCGTCCGCGATCTTCTCCAGCTCCGGGTCGGGATGCTGGGTCAGGCTGTAGCCCACGGCCTCGATCCACTTGGAGAAGTCCGTGTCCTGGAACACGAAGCCGTAGAAGCGGCCCTCCTCGGGGTGGGCGGGGTCATCCGGCAGGGCGTTGAAGCCGCGGTAGGAATAGGTGGGCGGCGTGTACTGCGCATTGGTGCGCTGCTCGGCCATCATCCTGCCGGCGGTGCGGAAATTGCGCATGCACCAGCTGGGGTCGGCGCCTGGGACGCGATCGTTGAGGGCGTCCCACTGGTAGGGGATGACCTCCTTGCGCACCAGCTCCATCTCACGCTGCCAGAAGGGGTCGGTCACGGTGATCTGCTTGAGGTCGATGGGGGTGGAGAAAACCTGCTTGTTCATTTGCATGCCTCCGGTAATGTCGAAGATTCTCTGTGTATAGTATAGCGGTTCTGCGCCGGAATTTCAAGGGGGTGCGGAAGAATTCCATGCCCGGTTGACCTGATGGCCGGGCCTGCGGGGCTTTGACAGAAAAAGACGGATATGCTATACTGAAGCCATCAAACGGGGAGGTGGCAGCAATGGTACAGCAGGTGGTGCGCGGACGCGGGAGCCTGAACGGCGGAAGCATGGCGACGCTCATGCAGGTGCTGCATATGGAAAGACCACTGCTGGTCTGCGGGCCGCGGATGGCGGAGGTGTTCCTCCGGCGTACCGGCATGACGCTGCCCACCTTCAGCGGATATCACCCAAATCCCGACCTGGCGGACTGCGAGGCCGGGGCGGAGCTGTACCGTCAGGAGGGCTGCGACGGCGTCATTTCCCTGGGCGGCGGGTCGGCGATGGACACAGCCAAGGCCGTGAAGGCCCTGCTGCTGACCGGCGACATGGCCCGCGTCCGGACGAGCGACCTGCCGACGGATGCATATCTGCCCCACATCGCCATTCCCGGCACGGCAGGGACGGGCGCGGAGGCGACGCCCTTCGCCGTGGTGTATGTGGACGGGCAGAAGCTGTCCCTGGATCACCCGCAGCTGCTGCCGGAGGCCGTGGTGCTGGACAGCTCCCTCCTGGATACGCTGCCTGAATACCACCGCAAGGCCTGCGCGATGGATGCGCTGAGCCAGGGGATCGAGTCCTTCTGGGCGAAGGCTGCCACAGCGGAGAGCCGCGTCCACGCGGAGAAGGCCATCCGCGACGTGGTGTTCAACATGAGCGCGTATCTGTCCGGTGACAGGGATGCCCAGGACGCTATGCTGGAGGCGGCCTACGAATCCGGCTGCGCCATCCGCATCAGCCGCACGACGGCGGCTCACGCCATGAGCTACCAGATCACCAAGCTCCTGGGCCCGGCACACGGACACGCCTGCATGCTGACGCTGCCGCACCTCTGGGCACACCTGTATGAAAGCGGCGCGCAGCGGGAGCCATTGGAGAAAATGGCTGCGATGCTGGGGCTGCCGAATGGTTTTTACGGCTCCATCCTGCTGCAGGGGCTGCTGCTGGAGATGGGGCTGGACAGCAGGAGTCTGCCGGAGGACGCAGTGCTGGACGCTCTGACGGACTCGGTCAATGCCCAGCGCCTGGGCAATCACCCGGAGGCACTGTCGGCGGAGGCGCTGCGGCAGATCTATGCCGACGCCCTGACGCCTATGGACTGGGGGACGAAGGAAGCAGCGCTGGCCCTGTGGAGGCAGTATGGCGGATAAGCTGACAGCCGGAGCAGAGCGGTTCATCCGCGCGGTGACGGACTTCATCTATGTGGAGGACGCGCCGGAAAGGGCGGACGTCATCTTTGTCCCCGGGTCGAGGAAGATCGAGAATGCCATCCGGGCGGCGGAGCTGTATCATGCAGGGTATGCGCCGTATGTGATGCCGTCGGGCCGGTATTCAACGGTGTACGGGCGCTTCAAGGGCGTGCCGGAAAAGTATCAGGCGGACTATCCGGACGAATATGAAACGGAATGGGCCTTCCTGCGGGCGGTGCTGATGAAGCATGGAGTACCGGAGGAAGCCATCCTCCGGGAGGATCAGGCCACCTACACCTGGGAAAACGCGCTGCGTTCCCGGGAGGCGCTGCACAGGGCGGGCTTGCAGGTGCATACGGCCATCCTGTGCTGCCATGCCTTCCATGCGCGGCGGGCGCTGCTGTATTATCAGGCGGCGATGCCGCAGGTGCGCTTCCTGGTTTGCCCCGCGCCGACGCCGGGCTATACCCGGGAGGACTGGTACCTGACGCCCAAGGGCTGCGAACGGGTGCTGGGCGAGGTGGCCCGCCTGGGCAGCCAGGTCAATGAAGTTTTTACCATGATGCTGGATGAAAAGACCGGTGAGGATCGTCAATAATACAGGGCGCAGAACGCAGGAATGCCTGCGCCCGCACAGAAAGCAGGATTCCACATGAACATGCACGAAGGGCACCGCAAACGCATGCGGGAACGCTTCCGCAAGGATGGTCTGACGGGCTTTGCCTCTCATGAGATCCTTGAGCTGCTGCTCTTTTACGCCCGCGCCCGGGGGGATGTGAATCCCCTGGCGCACCGGCTGCTGGAGGTTTTCGGCTCCCTCAGGGGCGTGCTGGAGGCGCCGCCGGAGCAGCTGATGCAGGTGGAGGGCGTGGGCGAGGAGACGGCCACATTCCTGGGCCTGATGGTACCGGTATTCCGCAAGTATCAGGAGGCGATGGACGAAAAGCCCCTGTACCTGACCCGTCGCGTGGAAGCAGAGCGCTTCTGCCATGCGCTGCTGGTCGGGCTGCGGTTTGAGAGGCTGCAGCTGATCAGCCTCTCGGCGGCCGGGATGGTCATTGGCACCCGCGTGGTGGGCGAGGGCGGCGTCAACGAGGTGCATGCCTATCCCCGGCATGTGGTGGAGGCTGCACTGAATCACAATGCCTGCAGCGTAGTCCTGTGCCATAATCATCCGGGCGGCACCCCGGAGCCCTCGGAGGCGGATCTGCTGGTGACAAGGCAGATCGAAGCGGTTCTGCGGCATCTTGGCATCCGCCTGATGGATCACATCATCGTGGCGGGCAACAAGACCTACAGCATGAGCCTGAACGGTCAGATCGCCGGAACCGGCGTGCAGACGAGGACTGCGTCGGGGATGTGCCGCGAGGAGGAACAGGAATACGTCTGGCTGGACGAAGGAGAGCTGGACACATGATGAAACCCAAGGGAGGATTCCGCCGCATGATGCAGGTGCTGCTGGTGCTGGCGCTGCTGGGCGTCGCCCTTTACCTGGGCGTGGTGGCGATGGTTTGCTACAAGGAGGCGAACCTGCCCCCGGCGGAGGATTATGACGCGCTGATCGTCCTGGGCGCACAGGTGAAGCCGGACGGTACGCTGAGCCTGCAGCTGCAGTGGCGGCTGGATGCGGCGGTGAAGGCGTGGCAGGCCCATCCGTGCTGGGTGGTGGTCTGCGGCGCGCGGGGCAGCAATGAGCCCGTGGAGGAAGCCTACGCCATGCGGGATTACCTGATCGGCCAGGGGGTGCCGGAGGAGTGGATCCTGACCGATCCGGCGTCCTACAACACGCGGCAGAACATCCGCAACGCCATTGACCTGCTGCAGGGCCGCGATGTGGCCCGGGTGGCGGTCGTCACCAGCGATTATCATGTTCCCCGGGCGATGGCCATCGCCGAGGATGCGGGACTGGATGTCTGCGGCATTGCCGCGCCGACAAAGCTGGGCATGCGCTTCTGGGTCAAGAACCACGGACGTGAGGGCCTGGCATGGATCAAATACTGGGCGCAGAAATATCATCTGCTGCCGATGGAGTGACACGAACGATGACGGAGATGGAGCTTTCTGCCCGGCTGACGGCCTGCGGCATTCCCCATGATGCGCAGCTGCCCGGGAAGCTGCTGCGCTACCACGCAATGCTGATGGACTGGAACACCCGCATGGATCTGACCGCCGTGACCGAGGAGGCGGAGATGATCGACAAGCACTATGTGGACAGCCTGATTGCGCTGAAGACGCCGGGGCTGATCCCGCAGACCGGTCGGCTGATCGACGTGGGCACGGGCGCGGGCTTCCCGGGGCTGCCGCTGGCGCTGGCCTGTCCGCAGCTGCAGGTGACGCTGATGGATGCGCAGAAGAAGCGCCTCAACTTCCTGCAGGCGGTGATTGACGAGCTGCAGGTGCGCAATGTGACCCTGGTGCATGCCCGCGCAGAGGACGGCGCGCAGTTCCCCCAGCACCGCGAGAAGTATGACGTGGCGGTGGCAAGGGCGGTGGCGTCCCTGGCCGTGCTGTCGGAGTATCTGCTGCCCTTTGTGCGCGTGGGCGGCAAGGCGGTGTGCTGGAAGGGCCCGGCGCTGCAGGAGGAAATGCAGCAGGGCCGCCGCGCGGCGCACGTGCTGGGCGGCCGGGTGGAGGAGCCCATCTCCGCCGTGATTCCGGGCCGCGACTGGCAGCACACGCTCCTGCCCGTGAGCAAGGTGGCAAAAACCGCTCGACAGTATCCGCGCAAAGCCGGCACGCCGGGCAAGTCTCCCCTGGGGCAAAATGCCAAGGTGTGACAGCATCGGGCGAATGGCATGAAAAATCCCCCGCGAGCCGGGCAGAATCTGTCGAACGATTCTGCTTGCGGCCGGCGGGGGTTTTTTGTATCATGGGAGCAGCACAGATGCCTGCTGCAAAGGAGAATCGCCATGATGTACTCAGAAGCGCCGTTTATGCCAACCTGTCCGCCGGGGGAACAGCTGCCTGTCGATCGCATCAGCCCCAGGGGAAGCCTGCGCCAGCTGCAGGAGCATGTGTCCCTGGCG
Organism: Clostridia bacterium; assembly: GCA_017516305.1. Classification (GTDB taxonomy): domain Bacteria; phylum Bacillota; class Clostridia; order Christensenellales; family Aristaeellaceae; genus UBA11524. Next base: position 13,558 of record JAFXDB010000092.1, read on the forward strand.
GCCCTGGCGGACTCCATCCGCTGCTGCGGGCTGCTGCGCCCGGTGATCGTGCGGCGCACGGGGACGGGACGATACGTGATCGTCAGCGGGAACCGGCGGCTGATGGCCTGCCGCATGCTGGGGATGACCTACATCCCGGCGCGGGTGCTGCGGGATGACGCCGCCTGGCAGACGGCGGGGCAGCTGCTGGACACGCTGCTGTCACGGCGGATGCACTACCTGGAGGAGGCGGAGATGCTGCGGACGCTGCACAGGCAGCACGGCATGTCCTGGGAGGAGCTGGCAGGGCTGCTCCTGACCGATGGGGCGGCGCTGGAAAGGCAGACCCGATTGACCGGCATGGCGGACGAAACGAAAGCGCTGCTGATGGAAGAGGCGGTGCCGATGGGCATTGCGCTGCAGCTGCTGCGTGTTCCGGACGGCGAAAGACAGCATGTGCTGGCCCAGCGTATTAGCGATCAAAGGCTGTGCATCCGGGATGCGGCGCTGCTGGTCACGGCAGAGCTGCGCCAGATGACGCGGACAGAAGCAGCGGGGAATGCAGCAAATGCAATAAATGGGGTAAATAACGGGATGATGCGGAGAGTTGCTCAGCGGCAGTTGAATGATGAAGATGGGGTAAATAATGGGAAAAGTGGAGGCGAAAAACGGCGCGTGATCCGGGTGGTTCGGGATGAGCGGCTGTACATCAATGCCATCCGGGACATCGCCGGGCAGATGCAGGCAGCGGGGGTCAAGGCCATCCTGGCGGAGCGCTGGACGGGGGGACAAGTGGAGCTGATCATCCGCGTGCCCACGCGTCGGCGGCGGATGGAGCGGTATCAGTCGGCGTCCATGCATTCGCTGTAACAGCGCAGCGTGGGCTCCATCCAGTAAAGATAGCGCGGGCCGGGGTTGGCGGAGGCGATGGTCTTCATACGTTGGTACAGGGGCAGGCCGTCAGCCACATCCCGCCAGATGTCGGTGAAAACAACGTCGTAGTCCTCGCCCGGGGCGACCTGTGCGGCATATTCGAAGGCGTCTGCCTGGATGATGCGCAGCTTCTCCGGGTGCGGAAAGGCGGGCAGCAGCAGGCGGCGGAATGTTTCGATGACCTGGGGGCTTTGCTCCACCACGGTGACGCTGGTCACCTCCGGCTTCAGCAGGCAATGGAAGGCGTAGTACCCCAGGCCCAGGCCGTAGGTCAGCACTTTGCCGCGGCTCTGACGGATGGCGGGGCGGATGGTGTTGATCTCGTTGGGGGTGACGGTCATCCAGACCTGGCCGTTCTCGCGCAGGGCAGGGAAAGTGAATGTTCCCGAAAACCACCCTAACTGCGGGAGCGCCCGACCCTCGCTGTCCCGGCGGAAATCATCGGAGACGAACAGCTCCATGGGCTGCAGGGTTTCCCGGGTCAGCTCGACAGCGCCGAACTGGCCGCAGACCGGGGCGATGGTACGCATGTAGGCATCGTTGAGGTACAATGTGGGAGAATCCTGCCGGACGATGTGGGGCAGGTAATCCCGGATGAGCAGCGCGTCCTGCGGGTCGGAGGCATTGAGCCCGAGGCGGGCGGCCAGGCAGGCGCAGTAGGCGTCATCCGCGGAAAGCAGGTGCGCGTCCGCGTATGTCTGCACGTCGCTGGGAGAAACGGCGTCAGGCGTGAAGCAGAGGTAATCGCCCAACAGGGTCAGGATGCGTTTGTTGGATTCGCGGATGGTCATATTGGTCACCTCGCTGCTATTGTAGCATGTTGGAATGGATTTTTCAATGACGGGCGGCGCGCTCAGGTCCTGATCCGGCTGGGCATGACGCGGCAGCGGGCTGTGCGCGGGGAATGGGCGAGGCAGAGAAAAGCGACAAAAAGAACCGGTCCGGCGAAATGGTCGGATCGGTTCTTCGTGTATCCCGGCGCAGGTCAGGGCCCGATCGGGCGCCTGATACCCCCGGAAGGAATCATGAGTCCTTTTTCAAATCATCAAACATGGCCTTCACTGTCGGCGCGTTCCGGGTCAGCTTCTTGATGCTCAGATCCTCGGCCTTGTTGTTGGCAAGGCGCAGGTTGTTTTCGGAGGACAAGAGCGCGGCCTTGGTCTTCTGCAGATGGTCGATCGTCTTGTCGATCTCATCAATCGCCGTCTGGAATTTCTCGCTGGCCAGGCGGTAGTTGCGGGCAAAGCCTTCCTTGAAGGCGTTCATGTTCTCCTCAAAGTGGAGAATGTCCACCTGCTGATTGCGGACGATCTGCAGCTCCTGGCGGTACTGCAGGGAATTCTGCGCCGCGTTGCGCAGCAGGGTGATCATGGGGATGAAGAACTGTGGGCGGATGACGTACATCTTGGGGTAGCGGTAGGAGACGTCCACGATGCCGTTGTTGTACAGGTCGTTGTCAATCTCCAGCAGGGACACCAGGATGGCGTATTCGCAGCCCTTCTCCCGGCGGTCCTTGTCCAGCTCCTTGAAGAAATCCTCGTTCTTGTGCTTGGTGGCGGTGGCGTCGGCCTCGTTCTTCATTTCGAACATGATGGAGATGAACTCGGTGCCGTCCGCGCCGCATTCACGGTAGATGAAATCGCCCTTGCTGCCGGTGCGGGCGTCGTTGTCCTTCTCAAAGTAGGCATTGGGGAAGGCCGTCATGCGTAGGGTGTTGAACTGAGTCAGGCAGTGCTGCTCCAGGCTTTCGCCGATCATCTTGGTGGACTGGCGGGCCTTGAAATCCTTGTAGTACTCAATCTGCTCGTCCTTCATTTTAAGCTGATTCTCGTACTGCTCCTTCAGCGCCTTCTCGCTCAGGCGGTTTTCCGTCTCCTGGATGGCCAGCTCACCGTTCAGCTTGGCAATTTCCGACTCCCGCCGGGCCAGCTCCTCATTCTTCTTTTCCACCGCCCGGGCCACGGCCAGCTGCTTCTCCGTCTCGCCCGCCTCCAGCCGGGACTGCAGCTCGGTGATCTGCTGATTCCGGGCGGCAATCTCGGCGTCCTTCTTTGACAGGGCGGCGCTGTGTTCCTGCGCTTCGCGGGCCAGCTCCTGGTTCTTCTTTTCCACGGCCTGGGAAACGGCCAGCGTCTTTTCCGTTTCGCCGCTCTGCAGGCGGGCGCTCATTTCCGCAATCTGCTTCTCCCGGGCGGCCAGCTCCTCATCCTTCCGGGCGAGGGCGGCGGAATGCGTCTGCTCCTCCTGCAGGCGGATCAGCTCCGCTTCCTGCTTCCTGCTGGCATTGAGCTCCTCCTCGCGGCGCCTGAGCTCCTTCATGAACTCCTGGTCGCGCACCTGATGGGCGATCTGCTGATAGCCCGTCTCGTCCACCTGGAAAACCTCGCCGCAATGGGGGCATCTGATTTCTGGCATCGTGTTACACTCCTCTATGTATTATGCTTATCGCTTGATTTCTTGCCGCAGTGCTTTCATTCTATCACAGAATCGGTCTTTTCACAAGAACGGTTTGAAATAAGAATAGAGGAGAGAAGCAGGCCCTGCTCTCCTCTATTCCGATCTTTTGGTTCTTCACGTTTTGTAATGACTACATTTTCGCATTTCTCAGGGACTGGCTGAACGGCGCAAAGGTGCTTTGCCTATCCGGGAAACGAACAGCGATTCCCCTCCGTCCCCCTCTTGCCCCCAAGTCGTCAGAAAGACGGCTGCATACCGGGGCTTCCCGTATCTCAGTCATCCTCCCAGTCGTCGCCGAAATGCTCACGATCAAGCGCAAGAAGCTGATCAATCACATCGGGAGAATAGGCATCCAGGTCTTCAAAGCACTCGGGATTGATTTCCATCACAGCATCCTCGTCCACGTTCTCCAGGGAGCAGAACGCGGAGTCAGTCACGCCGTCAGCGAAGGTCACGCGGGCAACCTCCGGAAGATCGCATTCAAACTGACACACGCTGTAAACCCTGGCGGTGGACTGCTCGTTGATGGCCTCCTGATTCTCCTCCAGGAACCGAGCCAGCGCCGAATCCTCTTTCCCCTGACGCTCCAACAGATGCAGCAGCAGGCCAGCAACGCTTCCGGTGTCCTTCAGATCGACGATGTAATCAATATCAACGCCATCTCCGTCGATATCATTGGCGGCGTTTTCGCAGAACCGCTTCATTGTGATCTTCTCATTTTTCGTCAGCCACTCATTCAGCATGGGGCTGTCAAGCTGCACGATGGTGAAGCTGCTGGAACTGGAATTGGTGACAAAATCAGTGCGGATTTTCATTTGGCGTCCTCCTTCACAAGTCGCTTGCTGCTGTCGCAGAAAACTATCTCCGGCATGAGCGGGCAGCCGCCCATGCACAGTTCCTTCTTTTCACAGCCGGGACATGCCCCGCGCATCCGATTGCGGAAACGCTCGAAGGGCTCGCTGTTCCAGGCTTCTTCAATGCTCATATCCCGCAGAGACACCTCATACCGCTTCTGCTGGTCAAAGCTGCAGGGAACCATCACCATGTCCGCGCCGATGTAGCAGCTGTACCGTCCGCCCTCGCAGGTGTCCAGGGACTCCGGCAGGATGGATTTGCAGAACCGGATGGCCCCGGGTACATTGCAGCTGTCCATGCCGACCTTGAAGGGATGGCGTGTCTCCACCTGGGAGAAGAATCTGGCCACCCGCGGATCATCCACGGACAGCATATTGGCCCGGGTGCCCTGACCGGCGGGCTTGTGCAGCAGGAAAATGACTGCATTGACGCCCCGGGGGAAATCGTTCCGGGTCAGCCGGTCGATGGCCTCGTCGATGCTGTTTTTTCCCAGCACATAGTGGATGTTGGTTTTCACGCCGGCGTCCAGCAGCATCTGAATCGCATTCAGCGTGTATTCGCTGCGGTACCAGCTGACGGCCACGGCGCCGCAGTATTCCCTGCAGAGGGCAGCAATCCCGGGCGTCATGCCATAGCCGGAGGTGGTGAAGTTCGGTACAAGGTGATTGTCACGGCAGATCCGGAGAATCTCCTCGAAATGCTCGTGCTGATCCGGGTCGCCGCGTCCGCCAAGGGCAAACTGGTTGCACCTCCCCCTGGACTGCTCAGCAATCCGGCGGAAATCCCCGACGCTCATGTTGGGCTGCTCCACCAGCATGCCGCTTTGATAGCAACCGATGCCCGCTTTGGCACACAGCCCTGTTTTGCCGTGAATACAGTGCCCCATGATGCCGACGTCAATCAGGTGCGGATAGGAACCCATGAAGGGATCGACTCCCGTGTCCCTTCCATCTTCATCCAGGATGCCGGTGCGGACATAGGCGCCGGTCTCTGTATCAAAGGCAAACTTGAAATGATATTTCCGGTCATGGACGACATAATGCATGCATATACCTTCTTTCGGTATAAGAAGTGTTCTGCATTCATTATAGCAGGTAATGTGGCAGGAACCTTGCCACTTTGTCTGAGGAATCTAAAAAAGTTATTCACGGAAAGTCAGGGAATGGTTTGTATGATATGGTGCAGACACCTTCCCAGCTGTGCGGCTGCATCGAAGCCATGAAGGGGAAGACGCGGCGTCTTTGCGGAGGGTTGCGCCCTCGTTCTGATTCATTCAAGCAACCCTCCGCAACGTCGCCGCCCCGATATGCAGCCGCCTTTCCATCGCCTCAGGGACAGGAGGGGACGGGGGAAAAGCTCTGTTAGCTTTTCCGAACAGGAAAAAGCGCCTTCGCGCCGCTTTCGGCGGGCGAAAACGGCTCCCCACTTACATTTTTGGTCATTCCCTGAGAAAACGTGAAGAACCAATAAAAAACCGGGTGGCAGCGAAGGGCTTGCGGGCCCTCCAATGCCACCCGGAGGTGGTTGACAGGATGTGAAATCAGCCGAAGGTGCGGACGCGGAACACGCCGGGCAGGCGCTTGATGTTGGCGATGGCCTGGGCGCTGGGGAGCTCCGGCACGTCCACCACGGTGACGGCCATGTCCTTCTTGGACTTGTTGGTCAGGTTGACGATGTTCACGCCCTCGGCGGAGATGCAGGCGGTGATGGGCGCGATGGTGTTGGGCACGTTCTCGTGGATGACGAGGATGCGCGCGCCTTCGGGAGCGCTCATGGGCACCTCGGGCAGGTTGACGGAATTGTGGATGGAGCCGACCTCCAGGTAGTCGCGCATCTGGGCCGCGGCCATGGAGGCGCAGTTCTCCTCGGATTCCTCGGTGGAGGCGCCCAGGTGGGGGATGGCGATGACCTTCTCCACGCCCAGCAGGTCATCGGAGGGGAAGTCCACCACATAGGCCTTCAGCTGACCGGAGGCCAGGGCCGCCTTGACGGCCTCGTTGTCCACCAGCTCGTTGCGGCTGAAGTTCATCAGTACCGCGCCGGGCTTCATCTTGGCGATGACGTCGGCGTTGATCATGCCGCGGGTCTTGTCGTTCAGCGGCACATGCACGGTCAGGTAGTCCGCCTTGGCGAAGACCTCGGCGTCGTTGGCCGCGTGGACAACCTTGTGGCTCAGCGCCCAGGCGTTGTCCACGGAGATGTAGGGGTCATGGCCGATGACGTTCATGCCCAGGCCGTTGCAGGCGGCGTTGGCCACAATGCGGCCGATAGCGCCCAGGCCCACGACGCCCAGCATCTTGCCGCGGATCTCGTTGCCGGCGAACTGGCCCTTGCCCTTTTCGACCAGCTTCGGCACATCCGCCTGGCCCTTGAGGCCCTGGGCCCACTGCATGCCGCCGAAAACGTCGCGGCTGGCCAGCAGCAGACCGCAGATGACCAGCTCTGCCACGGCGTTGGCATTGGCGCCGGGGGTATTGAAGACACAGATGCCCGCCTTGGAGCACTTGTCAATCGGGATGTTGTTGACGCCTGCGCCGGCACGGGCAATGGCCAGCAGGTTCTCGCCGAAGGTCATGTCATGCATGGCGGCGGAACGGACCAGGATGCCCTCCGGCACCGGCTCCTCGGCGGACACGGTGTACTTCTCAGCCGACAGCTGGGTGTAGATGATATCGGAAATCTTGTTCAGCGTCTGGATCTTGAACATCGTATTGGCCTCCCCTGTTATGATGATAAAAGGATGGCGGGCGACGGCGCCCCTCCCCTACGAAGCCCTCCGTAGGGGCGAGCATTGCTCGCCCGCCCTGCCGCTGCTCCCAGCGGCCAGGATTTTACGCGTTGTCCGCCTCGAACTGCTTCATGAAGTCCACCAGCTTCTTCACGCCTTCCACAGGCATGGCGTTGTAAATGCTGGCGCGCATGCCGCCGACGGTGCGGTGGCCCTTCAGGTTCACCAGGCCCTGCGCAGCGGCAGCCTTGACGAAGGCCGCGTCCTTGTCTGCGTCGCCGGTGACGAAGGTGACGTTCATCAGGCTCCGGTATTCCTTCTGGGCCGTGCCCTTGAAGAGCTTCGATTCGTCCAGGAAGTCATAGAGCATGGCAGCCTTTTCCTGGTTGACCTTGTAGATGGCCTCGACGCCGCCGATGGACAGCAGCCACTCGAAGGTCAGGCCCGCCAGGTAGATGCCCCAGGTGTTGGGGGTGTTGTACATGCTGCCCTTGTCAGCCTGCACGGTCCAGTTCATCAGCTTCGGGCAGAGCTTGTTGGCGTTGCCCAGCAGATCCTTCTTCACCACCATGACGCACAGGCCGGAGGGGCCGATGTTCTTCTGCGCGCCGGCGTAGATGACGCCGTACTTGGTCACGTCCATGGGCTGGGAGAGGATGTAGGAGGAGGCGTCGCAGACGATGGGCGCCTTCACGTCCGGCAGCTCGATGTAGCGGGTGCCGTAGATGGTGTTGTTCTGGCAGATGTGGACATAATCCGCATCGTCGGAGAAGTTGGCGGTCTTCATGTCCGGCACGTAGGTGTAATTGTCCTCGCGGCTGGAGGCGGCGATGTTGACCGTGCCGTAGCGCTTGGCTTCCTCGGCGGCCAGGTGTGCGAAGTTGCCGGAGTCCACATAGTCGGCCTTGCCGGTCTTCATCAGGTTCAGCGGGATGCCGGAGAACTGCTCGGTCGCGCCGCCCTGCAGGAACAGCACCTCGTAATCATCCGGGATGTTCATGACCTTGCGGAGGTTGGCCACGGTCTGGTCGAAGATGTCGGTGTACATCTTGGAGCGGTGGGACATTTCCATCACGCTCATGCCGGTAGCGCCGTAGCACATCAGGTCCTTCTGCGCCTTTTCCAGGACGGGCTGAGCCAGCATGGCGGGGCCGGGGGAGAAGTTAAAAACGCGATCCATATGCATATCCTCCTTGATGATCCTGCTTGCAGGATGTATACTGTGTTCTGCGCGGGACAAAATCTGCCCGGTGGTCGATTTCTGTACCACGCCTATAGTATGCATCATTCTGCGGCAAATTGCAAGCGAAATACACAGGAAGAACAAGAGATTTGTCAACCGGGATTTGCCGGGCGGGCAAGCCGGGGGCGAGGGGCGATGCGCTCCGGCGGAATCGGGCGCACCAGCTGACGGGCAGGGGAGCTTTGGTGACCTGTATTCTCTGCGTTGGTCCAAAAGTCCGGGGGACGAAAAAAGTCCCCGCGGTGAACCGCAGGGACTGGATTGCTCAATCTGTTCAGTGCGTCAGCACCGGCCGCTGATTAGAAGCGGGCGGGACGACGGGACTGGAAGCAGGAGGGGCAGTAGACGGGCTTGGAGCCGTTGGGCTGGAAGCGCAGCTGGAAGGAAGCGCCGCACTCGTCGCACACAGCGTCGAACAGGGGACGATCGTCGCCGCCGTTCTGGGCGCGCTTGCGGGCGTTACGGCAATCGCGGCAGCGAGCGGGCTTGTTGGTGAAGCCCTTCTCGGCGTAGAAGGCCTGCTCGGAAGCAGAGAACACGAACTCGTTGTTGCACTCACGGCAAACAAGGGTCTCGTCCTGGTAATCGTTGTACATGATGGAGATCCTCCTCAAAATTGTGTCATCCCTACCGAAACCTTCGGGGCAAATGCTTCCAGCGGGGTCTTGAGACGCCTGAGGACGATCATTCCCTGGATACTTGGTTGGGCTGCATTTGAGATTATAGCACGGTTTTCAGGAAAAGTACAGTACTTTCGGAAAATTTATTTTTCCCGGAATCAGAGCGCCGCATCAGAACCCGTAGCCGCTTTCAGTGCCTGCTGAGCCATCCGCATTGCCGACGGCTTCATCCTGCACCCGGTAAGTGCAGGATGTTCGCAAATTTTACAGGGCACGCTGCCAAATGTTCACCATAATGCTTTTGCGCCGTGTATTTTTGTGTTAAAATCAAGTAAAATAGAAACAACGAGTACCCAACCGCAACAGGAGGTAGCTTTTATGATTAAGATTGATTACAAGGATCTTGGCAAGCGCGTGCGCGAACTGCGCCGTGCCAGCGACCTGACGCAGGAGGAACTGGCGGAGCAGTGCGGCATCTCTGCATCCTTCCTTGGCCACATTGAGCGCGGAACCCGCGTTGCCAGCATCGAGACCCTGGTCTGCATCTGCAACACGCTGCGTGTCACGCCGCAGTATCTGCTTAGCGCCAGCCTGCACACCTTTGATGACCATATGCCCGAGGGCATAAGCGCCGAGAACCGCGCCCGCCTGAGCGAATTCCTGCGCCTTGCCCAGGACACCCTGGCCAACTGGAACGAATGATTGGGCATGGGCCTGCGGTCATCCCAGGCTCCTGCGGCGCCCCCCTTTTGACGGCCTGCGCGGTCTGCTTGTTCGGCAGGCCGCGTTTTTTGTGGCAGGATAGGGTGCGAAATGCTGTCTGTATTGTGGTTTTTTTGTGAAAAAGACGAATTCTTTTCTGAAATCGCTTGATTCTCTTCCGGAATTTGTGTACAATGGTGTTGCGTTTCTTGAAAAATGTTCGTTTTCCTGAAACGGCTGCAACCGTATGCTCCACACAACACAAGGAGGAAGTTACCATGAAGAAGCTCTTTGCCCTGGTTCTGGCGCTGGCCCTGTGCCTGAGCGCCTTCTCCTTCACCGCCGTGGCTGAGATGGAGGACGTCAAGCTGGGCGTCATCCTGCTGCACGACGAGGATTCCACCTACGACCTGAACTTCATCAACGGCGTGTACGAGGCCATGGCCATCCTGGGCCTGTCCGAGGATCAGGTCATCATGAAGCGCAACATCCCCGAGACCAACGAGTGCTACGAGGCTGCGCTGGACCTGGTGGATGAGGGCTGCACCATCGTTTTCGCCAACTCCTTCGGCCATGAGTCCTTCCTGCTGCAGGCCGCCCGTGAGTGCGAGGACGTTCAGTTCTGCCACGCCACCGGCACCATGGCCCATACCGCAGGCCTGCCCAACTTCCACAATGCCTTTGCCGCCATCTATGAGGGCCGTTACCTGGCCGGTATTGCTGCCGGCATGAAGCTCAACGAGCTCAAGGCCGCCGGTCTCCTCAAGGGCGAGGTGCCCATGATGGGTTACGTCGGCGCCTTCACCTACGCCGAGGTTATCTCCGGCTACACCTCCTTCTACCTGGGCGCTAAGTCCGTCTGCCCCGACGTTGTCATGAAGGTGCAGTTCACCGGCTCCTGGTACGACGAGATGGAGGAGCGCAGCGCTGCCACCGCGCTGATCAACGCCGGCTGTGACCTGATCTCCCAGCATGCTGACTCCATGGGCGCCCCTACTGCCTGTGAGAACGCCGGTATCCCCAACGTTTCCTACAACGGCTCCACCGTGGCGTCCTGCCCCAACACCTTCATCGTTTCTTCCCGCATCAACTGGGCGCCCTACTTTGTCTACATCTGCAACCAGGTTGCCGCTGGCGAAGCCATCGCCACCGACTGGACCGGCACCATCGCCACCGGCTCCGTTGTGCTGACCGATGTGAACACCGCCGTTGCCGCCCCCGGCACCGTGGAAGCCATCGCTGAGACAATGACCGCGCTGCAGAACGGCGAGATCAAGGTCTTCGACACCGCTGCGGACGCTTTCATCACCGTTGGCGGCGAGAAGCTGGTGTCCTACATTGCTGACGTGGATACCGACGAGCTTTACACTCCTGACACCGAGGTTGTGGCTGACGGCTACTTCCACGAGTCTGAGTTCCGCTCTGCTCCTTACTTCGATGTGCGCATCGACGGCATCGAGCTGATCAACCAGATGTACTGATCCGGCCTGACAAGCCGCTTTCCCTGAACCCAAGCCTGGGTCGCTCCGCCCTGGGGCGACCCGGGCATTTTCAGTATGATGGAGGGTGTACCGTGGAAAAGAAGATGGCTCTGAGCATGCGCGGCATCACCAAGCGCTTTGGCAGCGTTGTGGCGAACCACAATGTTGACCTTGATGTGTACGAAGGCGAGATTCTGGCCGTGCTGGGCGAGAATGGCTGCGGCAAGACCACGCTGATGAACATGCTTGCCGGTATTTACTACCCTGACGAGGGAAAGATTTTCAAGGATGGGCAGGAAGCTGTCATCCGTTCCCCGAAGGATGCATTCGACCTGAAGATCGGCATGATCCATCAGCATTTCAAGCTCGTGGATCTCTTTACCGCTGCCGAAAACATCGTCCTGGGCCTGAAGGAAGAGGGCCGGTACGATCTCAACGCCGTCAACAGCCGTGTTTCCGCCATTGCGGAAAAGTACGGATTCCATATAGACCCTCAGAAGAAGATCTACGAGATGTCCGTGTCGGAGAAGCAGACGGTGGAGATCATCAAGGTGCTCTACCGCGGCGCGGATATCCTCATCCTGGACGAACCCACGGCCGTGCTCACGCCTCAGGAGATCGACCGCCTCTTTGACGTGCTCCGGAGCATGAAGGCGGACGGCAAGTCCATTATCATCATTACCCATAAGCTGCATGAGGTGCTGGCGGTGTCCGACCGCGTGGCCATTCTGCGCAAGGGCGAGCATGTGGCCACGGTGGATACCTGTGACGCCACGGAAAGCAGCCTCACCGAAATGATGGTGGGCAAGAAGGTGAGCCTGAACATTGACCGCATTGATCCGGTCAACCCCGAGACCCGGCTGGAAATCAGGCACCTGAACTGCCTGAACGACGAAGGCCTGCCGGTGGTCAGGGATGTGAGCTTCACGGTCAACAGCGGTGAGATCCTGGGCATTGCGGGCATTGCCGGCAGCGGTCAGAGGGAGCTGCTGGAGGCCATTGCCGGCATGCAGCCCATTGACAGCGGCGAGGTCATCTTCATCAATCCCAAGAAGAACCGCCCTGTCACCTTCTTCCACAAGACGCTCAAAAAAGTGAAGCAGCTGGCGGCTCAGGGGGCCTTCCATGACTGGAACGGCAATCCCGTTTCCTTCAACGGCATGGGCAATGCGCTTATCCGCCGCCTGGTGGGCAGCGGCGAGGTGCTGTTCAACGAGGACGAGGTCATCGACCTGCGCAACCGTACGCCCCTGGAGATCCGCGAGCTGGGCATTCGCCTGTCCTTCGTGCCGGAGGATCGCCTGGGCATGGGCCTGGTGGGCAGCATGGGCATCACCGACAACATGATGCTGCGCTCCTACCGCAAGGGCCATGCAGGCTTCGTGGACCGCAGGCAGCCGCGCAAGCTGGCGGAGGAGATCATCCGGGAGCTGGAGGTGTCCACCCCCGGCGTCAACACCCCGGTGCGGCGTCTCTCCGGCGGCAATGTGCAGAAGGTGCTGCTGGGCCGCGAGATCGCCTTTGCGCCCAAGGTGCTCATGGCTGCCTATCCCGTGCGCGGCCTGGACATCAACTCCTCCTACACCATTTACAACCTGCTGAACAAGCAGAAGAAAAACGGCGTGGCGGTCATCTTTGTCGGCGAGGATCTGGATGTGCTGCTGGAGCTGTGCGACCGCATTCTGGTGATCAACTCCGGCGCGGTGACCGGCATTGTGGACGCCCGCACCGCCACCAAGGAGGAAATCGGCCTGCTGATGACCAAGACCGACACGGGGAAGGAGGCTGCCCAATGACCAGCAGCAAGATCAACAAGGCGCATGAGCCGCTGTTCCACCTGTCCAAACGGGACGGCATTGCCTTCTGGAAGGCGTGGCTGATCCGCATTGCGGCGGTGGCGCTGGGCCTGGCGGTCTGCGGCCTGGTGGCCTACCTGTTCAGCGACAAGCTGCGCACAGGAAAGAAAACCCTGGAGGATTTCTACTACTGCTTTATCAAGGGCGCCTTCGGCACCGAGCGCAAGCTGTGGAAATTCCTCAAGAACATGGCGGTGCTGCAGTGCATCTCCCTGGCGGTGACGCCTGCCTTCCGCATGCGCTTCTGGAACATCGGCGCCGAGGGACAGACCCTCATGGGCGTCTGGGGCGCCATTGCGGTGGCGTTCTACCTGGGCGGCAAGGTGCCGGAGTGGCTGCTGCTGATCATCATGTTCGCCGCGGCCCTGGTCTGCAGCGCGGTATGGGCCGTCATTCCTGCGCTGTTCAAGGCCAGATGGAACACCAATGAGACTCTCTTTACGCTGATGATGAACTATGTGGCCACCTATGTGGTCAGCTACTTCCTGGTGGTGTGGGTGCCCAGCGGCTCCTCCGCCCTGGGTAAGCTCAAGTATGGTAAGCTCCCCCCGCTGCCCTTCGGCAACCAGTACCTGCTGATCATCCTCATTTCCCTGGCGATGACGGTGCTGCTCTACATTTACCTGCGCCACAGCAAGCATGGGTATGAGATCTCCGTGGTGGGCGAGAGCGAGCGCACGGCGCGCTATTCGGGCATGAACGTGGGCAAGGTCATCATCCGCACGATGGTGGTCAGCGGCCTGCTCTGCGGCCTGGCGGGCTACCTGATCGGCGCGGGCCTGGATCAGAGCGTGAACACGGAGTCTGTCGGCGGCCAGGGCTTCACGGCCATCATGGTTTCCTGGCTGGCCAAGTTCAACCCGCTGGTGATGCTGCTGACCGCCGGTCTGGTGTCCCTGCTCAATTCCGGCGCGGCCCAGATCTCCCAGGATCTCAACGTTTCCGGCGCATTCCCGGACGTCATCGTGGGCATTATCCTCTTCTTCATTATCGGCAGTGAGTTCTTCATCAACTACCGCATCGTCATGTCCCGCAAAGGGCATGCGGGGAAGGAGGTTCTGAAGTGAACATCTGGCTGAATTTCATCATTGAGTCCCTGGCGTTCGGCGCGACGTTCATGTACGGCTCCACGGGCGAGATCATTACCGAGAAGGCGGGTCATCTGAACCTGGGCATTCCGGGCGTGATGTGCATGGGCGGCGCGGGCGGCTGTCTGGTGCTGAATATGATCGGAAAATCCGGTCTGCCGGGGCCGGTCATCGTCATCCTGGGCATCCTGGGCGCCCTGGCAATGGCCATGCTGATGGGCCTGATCTACTCCTTCCTGACGGTCACCCTGCGCGCCAACCAGAACGTGACGGGCCTGGCCCTGACCACCTTCGGCGCGGGCCTGATGAAGGTGATCATGAGCAAAATGGATTCCACGGTGTACCTCATCGGCCCCAAGATGCTTTACCGCTGGCCCTTTGCCGACCGCACCGACGCGCTGCAGGGGCTGGGCGTGCTGTTCTTCCTGGCGGTGTTCATTGCCATTGCGTCCTCCTGGGTGCTGTTCCGCACAAAGGTCGGCCTTCACCTGCGCGCGGTGGGCGAAAACCCCGGCTCGGCGGATGCGGTGGGCATCAATGTCACGAAGTACAAGTACCTGGCCTCCTGCATCGGCAGCGGCATCGCCGGCCTGGGCGGCTTCTACTACATCATTGACTATATGGCCTCCCAGGAGGCGTACCTGAGCCTGGAGATCTTCGGCTGGCTATCCATTGCGCTGGTCATCTTTGCCCTGTGGCGGCCGCACATGACCATTCTGGGCTCTACGGTGTTCGGATTCCTTTTCAGCTGCTCCAGCCAGATTGCCAATATCGAGGGCATCACCGTTACCATGGCGGCCAAGCCCTTACTGAAGATGCTGCCATATGTGTTCACGATTGCGGTGCTGATCATCACCAGCATCCGCAATAAGCGCGAAAACCAGCCTCCGGCTTCGCTGGGCCTGTCCTATTTCCGCGAGGAGCGTTGAGCGCTGTGTCCGTGAATGTCCGCACGATATTCGCGGTGCGGGCAGCGTTATCCGGTGCCGGCGGACGGTCGGTGCATATTCATTGGCAACCTCCCCGTTTGCATGGGCAGCCGGGGAGGTTGTTTCTGTTCGGTCGCTGCTGACAAAATGAACGCAGATGCAGGAAAAAATGCTGTCGGATGCTGTTAACGCCTTGATTTGATGCCCGGGGCGTGTTACCATGTTCTTATCAGCAGGTTATCCCAGAATGAGGGAGGAGAAAGAAGCATGAACAGGTATCAATGGCTGGAGGAGCTGCATCGGATGCACTATCAAACGCTGATGCGATTGGCAAGGTACCGGCTGCGGCACAGTGCGGCCTCGGTGGATGATGCGGAGGACATTGTGCAGCAGGCCTTTCTTCTGGCGGCGGAGAAGGACATCCGCGAGTATGACGAGCCGCTGAAATGGCTGATGAAGACGGTGTCCAATCTGTGCATGAACCGGGCGACAAAGCAGTACAGAACCAGGCAGAAGCAGCAGCGGCTAATCCGGCAGCGGATGGATAGCAGCCCCGTGCGCTCCATTTATGCGGTGGATATGCAGAACGATGCGATGCAGGAGCAGGAGATGCGCATGCTCATCGAGCAGACGCTGACGCCGGAGGAATGGGAGCTGCTGCAGCGGTATATCACGCGGAGCGCATCCATTGAGGAGCTGGCGGCCGAGCGGGGCATGACGCCTGTGGCGCTGCGGGTGCAGATGCACCGGCTGAGGAAAAAGCTCAAAAAAGAGTATTACGATCTGTGACAGGCCACAGGAATTGTTGCAGGGAAGAGGAGTGAGGAGCAATGCGGAAACAACAGGAATTGTCGGAGATCATCGGGCGCCTGTATGCGGATGCGGAAGCGGACATGGGCGAGGATGAGCTGGAAGCGATCCTGAATGAGGAGCTGAGCAAGCCTGAAGAGCAGATGGACGCAGACCTTGTGCAGGAGATCCTGCTGCTGCTGGATGACGGCGAGGAAGGGCTGGGTCAGCAGGAGGCGTGGAAGAAAACGGCTGAGAAGCTGAAGAAAAAGCGGCTGCATCCCGTGGTGAAGTGGACGGCACGGCTGGCGGCGATCCTGGTCATCGTGCTGGGCATGTCGGTTTTGACCTACAAGACGGCGGAAGCTTTCAACTGGCAGCTGGTGCTGCGGCTGATGCGGCCTCTGGCAGAGACCTTCATGCTCTATTCCGAGCAGAAGCAGGAGGCGATCCCATATGCCGGAGAAACGTATGATGATGGCCTGAAGCTTGACGAGCCGCTGCAGTTCACCGGCCTGGAGCAGGCGCCGGAGCAGCTCCTGGGCTATCCGGCCCGTCCCTATGGCGTCCCGGAGCGCTTTGCTTATCTGCAGGGGTCATGCTATGCCGATGATCTGAGTACATCGGTTACGCATACCTTCAGCAGCGATGGCGGCATTTGCATATTTACGCTGACGATCCTCAACGACGAGGATCTGACAACGTCCTATCAATACGAGCGGACGCTCAACGAGCCCCGCGAGCAGTACCTGGCCGGCTGCCGGGTGATGTACTATTACAATTCCGACAACATGACCATGTCGGCATGCTGGACAAGGGACGGCGCCCAGTACAGCGTATTTGGCAGCATTGATGAGGCGGAGCTGACGTCGATTGTCAAGGCAACCATGGAGGGAAGGTAATCGCCATCCCGCATGCATTTGTTATGCGCAACAGTGTGCCGGGCTCTTGACATCCGCCTGGTTTGGGATACAATATAAGTAATCCCGTTGATGAATACCATAAAACTGAAGGAGGAAATCCCGATGGCCATCACTTCCCGTCCCTTTGGCGTGACCCGCGAGGGCAAGCCTGTCACCCTGTTCACCATGACCAACAAATCGGGCGCATCCGTGTCCGTGACGGACTTTGGCGCCATTGTCACCAGCATCATCGTGCCGGACAAGAACGGCGCCATGGCGGACGTCACCCTGGGCTTTGACGCCTTCGACCGCTACGAGGGCGATCATGCCTTCATGGGCGACATCGTCGGCCGCTACGGCAACCGCATCGCCAATGGCCGCTTCACCCTGGACGGCGAAAGCTACCAGCTGGCCCTGAACGACGGCAAGAATCACCTGCATGGCGGCGTGTCCGGCTTCAACCAGAAGCTGTGGACGGCCACCCCGGCGGAGGGCGCGGGCGTTGATTCTGTTGCCATGCACTACGTTTCCCCGGACATGGAGGAGAACTATCCCGGCACGCTGGATGTGACCTGCACCTATTCCTGGGATGACGACTGCAACCTGTCCATCCGCTACGAGGCCACCACCGACAAGGCCACCCACTGCAACCTGACCAATCACACCTACTTCAACCTGGCCGGTCATGACCACGGCACCATCCGCGACCACATTGTGTGGATCGATGCGGATGTGGTGACCGCCGTGGACAGCGGCCTCATCCCCACCGGCGGCTACATGCCCGTGGTCGGCACGCCCCTGGACCTGCGCGAGGGCAAGCTCCTGGGCGAGGGCATTGACCAGAAGGATACCTGTGTGGCCATGGTGTATGCCGGCGGCTATGACCACAACTACGTCCTGCGCAAGGGCAGTGCTGTGGCCATGTGCGCGGCGGTGTTCCACGAGGAGTCCGGCCGCCTGATGGAGGTCATCACCGATCAGCCCGGCGTGCAGCTCTACACCGCCTGCACCACCTGCTGCGAGGGCGGACGCGGCGGCGTGACCTACGGCAACTACTCCGGCCTGTGCCTGGAGACCCAGCACTATCCGGACACCCCCAACCACAGCAACTTCCCAACCACCGTCCTGCGTCCCGGCGAAAAGTACGATACTACCACCATCTACGCCTTCCGCGTGGAGGAGGACCAGTAAAGCCATCTGGCAGATGGGGGGCTGACATTTCAACCCCGGTTTCGTATCTTTCAGCCCATATCCCTTGCTCAGCCCGGCCTCTCCTGCTATACTGGGAACAGTAAAACAGGGGAGGTCTTTTCATGTCCGGAATGCCGAAGAAGTACCGTTTTCTTTTCAGCCCGTATATCTTCTCGCTGGCGATGCTTCTGATCGCGGCCACGCTGATTGCCGCCGCATGGCTGATCATCGCTGCGCCAGTTGCCGGTGACCGGGGCGTGTTTGTCGCCTTTGTCCTGGGCATTGCCCTGCTGGTGCTCGTTCCGCTGCTTTGCAGCCGCGAGGCCATGGGCTGGTATACCATCACCGGGGAATGCATCACGCTTCATGCGCCCTTCCGCCGTCCGCTGACCCTGCGGTATCAGGATGTGCGCTGTGTCGGCGCGGGCCGAAATTTCCTGTCTGTCAACTACGCCTACTGGCTGTACCTGTCGATGGATCCCGTTTCCCGTGAGGAGTTCGAGGACATGCGCAGGTTCCGCCTGAGCGATCGCGGGCTGCGCATTGCCTACAGCCGGAATGTCCTCGGCGCCCTGCAGGACTGTCTGCCCGATGTGCTGGCCCGTCAGCTGGCGCATGCAGAGACCGTGCTGCAGGCCTGGGGCGTCAGGACGATGTGACCGCGCATGGGCGGCACCGGGTGTTTTGCATTTCTGTTTTTCCCATAAGCGCAGTTTTCTCCTTGGCAGGGCTCGCAAATCATGGTATAATGTGCGCAGAATATCCACGCGGGCCGGAGAATGCGGCGTGCGGAAAAGGAGCATAACCGAATGATGAATTGGCATGCCGGTTGGATCCGGCCCAGCGGAGAAATGGGCAGCAAGGCCCCCTGCTTTGCGAAATGCTTCCGGGTGACGAAGCCCCTGATGGCGGCGGTGCTGCGCCTGACGGCCCTGGGCGTGTACGAGGCGGCGCTCAACGGGCGGCGCGTCAGCAGGGACGTCCTGGCCCCGGGCTGGACGGCGTATAAGCACCGCCTGCAGGTGCAGACCTATGATGTGCTGGATGAGATCGGCCAGGGAGAGAACGAGCTGACCGTGGTGGTGGGCAAGGGCTGGTACCGGAGCCCGCTGCTGACCTGGCAGGACGGCACCATCCAGAAGGAGCTGATGCAGCGCCCGGCGGCCATTACGGCGGAGCTGACGCTGACCTTTGCCGATGGCGCGCAGGAGGTCATCGTCACCGATGAAAGCTGGACGGCGGGGGAGAGCCCGGTGCGGTTCTCCGAGCTTTATGACGGCGAGGTGTACGACGCGACCTTCGTGGCCGGGGACGCGCCCCGGGCCGTGATGTACGATGGCCCTACGGATACCCTCATCCCCCAGGAGGGCGCGCCCGTCCGCGAGCATGAGCGCATCCGCCCTGCCCGCATCTTCACCACGCCCGGGGGAGATACCGTTCTCGACTTCGGCCAGGAGCTGACCGGCTTCCTGGAGGTCAGCCTGACGGCCCGGGCAGGGGATGTGGTGGACGTGTCCTTCGCCGAGGTGCTGGACAGGGACGGCAACTTCTACGCCGAGAACTACCGCGGTGCGAAGTGCCAGTACCATTACATCTGCCGCGAGGGCCGGCAGACCTACAAAACGCATCTGACCTTCTACGGCTTCCGCTACATCCGCGTGAACCGGTTCCCGGGGGTTCCCACCCTGGACAGCTTCACCGGCGTGGTGGTGCATTCCGATATGAAGCGTACCGGCTTCATCCGCACCTCCGATGCAATGCTGAATCAGCTCTTCTCCAATGTCATCTGGGGCCAGAAGGGCAATTTCGTGGACGTGCCCACCGACTGTCCCCAGCGGGACGAGCGCCTGGGCTGGATGGGCGACGCCCAGGTCTTTGCGCGTACGGCCTGCATGAACTTTGACGCCGGGCAGTTCTTCAGCAAGTGGCTCAATGACCTGGCCGCCGACCAGCATGAGGACGGTTATGTGGGATCCGTCATCCCGGACGTCTGGACGCATGTGGACAATCGCGGCAACGCCTCGGCTGCCTGGGGCGACGCGGCTACCATCGTCCCCTGGGAGGTCTACTGCGCCTATGGCGATGCGGACATGCTTCGCCGCCAATTCCCCAGCATGAAGAAGTGGGTGGACTACATCGCCTCAGCCACCGAGGCCTTCCCCCTGTGGACGGGCGGCTGGCAGTGGGGCGACTGGCTGGGCCTGGACGCCCCCAGCGGCAGCTATAAGGGCTCCAGCCGCGAGGAATTCATCGCCACGGCCTTCTTTGCCCGCTCTGCAGAGCTGGTCATCCGCGCGGGCCGCATTCTGGGCGAGGACGTCAGCGCCTACGAGCGCCTGTATGACACCGTCGTCGCGGCCTGGCGCGAGGCCTTCCCGGAGTACCTGACCCAGACCGAATGCGTCCTGGCGGCCCACTTCCGTCTGGCGGAGGATCCTCAAAGGGCGGCTGACCTCCTGGCCGACAGGGTTCGTGCGGACGGCGTGAAGCTTCAGACGGGCTTTGTCGGCACGCCCTACATCCTGCATGTCCTGAGCGAGTTCGGCCATGCCGACCTGGCCTGGGAGCTGCTGCTGCGCAGGGAGTATCCCTCCTGGCTCTACCCCATCACGAAGGGGGCGACCACCATCTGGGAGCACTGGGACGGCATCATGCCCGACGGCGGCTTCTGGAGCCGGGACATGAACTCCTTCAATCATTATGCCTACGGCGCCGTGGCGGACTGGATCTACGGCGTGGCAGCGGGCATCCAGCCCTGCCCGGACGCCCCTGGCTACGCGCGCGTCCGCATTGCGCCGCAGCCCACGGAGAGGCTGGACTGGCTGCAGGCGGCCATCGAAACCCGGCATGGCGCTGTTTCCTCCGGCTGGGTCAGGCAGGCGGACGGCTGGCGGTTTGAGATCGAGACGCCCGTGGAGGCGGAGATCGTCCTGCCGGACGGTATTCACCGGGTTGCGGCAGGAAAATACCTGTTTTTCACCTGATGAGCACCCCCCGAGGGAAAAGACCGGTTTCACCTGTCCCGGAAGCTGGTATACAGATAGCAGTCACAATGCATCCTGCATGACGGCATACAGGGAGGTGAAAGCAAATGGCCTGCCAGATCAATGTGACCGGCGGTACGCTGCCTCAGGAGGAGATCAACACCTACGTGACCCGCGCCCGGGAGAAATACGGCCGCGAGCCCCTGAGTATGGACATCCGTGTGGACGGCGACTTCGTTGACCTGTCCTACGACTTCGGCCCCACGCCCTTCCAGCGGATCCGGCGTATCACCGGCTACCTTGTGGGCACGCTGGAGCGCTTCAACAACGGCAAGCGCGCCGAGGAGCGCGACCGCGTCAAGCACAGCGTCGCAGAATGACCGCGCCTTGTTCCCCAGGCTCCGGAACGTATGCTTCCGGGGCTTTTTTCGGCTCTTCACGGAAAGTCAGGGAATATGAATGGGTACAAGGAGGCGTTCTCTTCCCAGCTTTGCGGCTGCATCGAAGCCATGAAGGGGAAGATGCGGCGTCTTTGCGGAGGGTTGCGCCCTCGTTCTTATTCATTCAA
>JAFXDB010000093.1 GCA_017516305.1 Clostridia bacterium
CCCTCAGGGGAAGAGGCGGTCAGAATGGGGGTGGTGATCTCCAGGAAGCCCTCGGCGGTCATGGCCTGACGAAGGGCAGCCACCACATTGCAGCGCAGGATGATGTTGCTCTTGACTTCGGGGTTGCGCAGATCCAGATAGCGGTACTTCAGGCGCAGGGTCTCGTCGGCCTCGGTGGAGCGGTTGATCTGGAAGGGCAGCTCGTTGTGACGGCAGCGGCCCAGCACCTCGATCTTCTCCGGCACGATCTCAATATCGCCCGTGGGGATCTTGCTGTTCTTGCTGTCGCGCTCACGGACGACGCCGGTCACAGAGATGGTGGACTCCTTGTTCAGGCCCTTGATGACCTTCATCTGCTCTTCGTTCTCGATGACGACCTGGGTGGTGCCGTAGAAGTCGCGCACAACGACGAAGGCCAGGTTCGCGCTCACTTCACGGACATTCTCCATCCAGCCGGAGATCTGCACGGTCTGGCCGACATGGGCCATGCGCAGCTCGTTACAGGTATGCGTACGGTTCTGCATGATGGTTACTCCTTTATTCTTTTGATGAATCGTTCGATTTCAGCGGAATGCGGGTATAGTATTCTTCCGCGTCCTCATGGTGGATGTAGGCGCCGTTGGCAAGCATCACACGAAGGGATGCGGGATTCGTTTTTTTCACAGCCAGGTAGGCTTCATCTTCCTCAATAAGGTGACCGGCAGTCTCCAACAGCAGCGCCAGTCCGGC
Source organism: Clostridia bacterium (assembly GCA_017516305.1). GTDB lineage: Bacteria > Bacillota > Clostridia > Christensenellales > Aristaeellaceae > UBA11524. Next base: position 730 of record JAFXDB010000093.1, read on the forward strand.
CTTTGCCAGTCCCCTGCCACGGCAGCTCTGACGGATGCCATATCCGATATGGCCCGCACCGTTCCGCAGCATATCGTTCAGCATAGGACGGAATTTGAACACGCCCACTGCCCTATCATCCTCAAAAAGGATGTAATAGCTTTGCGGCACATGCCCCGGCTTGAGGCCGATGCCCTTGGAATACCGGTCACAATGGGGCAGGAAGCCGTTCACAAACTCCTCGTAGGATAGGCCATAACCGCCATTGCCAAAGCCATTCTCGCTGGGAAGATCCTGCATGCAGTCATAAACCACTTCAGCATCTTCCAGACACATGGGGCGCATGGTCAGCATGGGGAACACCTCCTCGGCTCAGCCCAGCATCTCCCGAACCACCTGCGCCGCCTCAGCATTGGCCGCCGTCCGCTCCTCGCGGGTGTTCATGTTCTTGATCTTGACCACGCCGTTCGCCACCTCGTCATCGCCCAGGGTGATGCACAGGGGCGCGCCGGTCTTGTTGGCGTACTTGAACTGGGCCTTGAGGCTGCGGCCGGTGTGATCCATGTCCGCATTGACGCCGGCCTTGCGCAAGTTCTGCACCAGCATGAAGGCGGGAATCTTGTTGTTGCCCATGTAGGTGACGAACACGTCGTACTGGTCGGGCCTGGGGATTTCGACGCCCTCGGAGTCCAGCAGCATCAGCACGCGCTCAATGCCCATGCCAAAGCCAACGGCGGGCATGCTGGGGCCGCCAAGCTGCTCGACCAGGTTGTCATAGCGTCCGCCGCCGCAGACGGTCAGGTTGCCCTTGTCCGTGGTAGTGATCAGCTCGAATACGGTCTTGGTGTAGTAATCCAGGCCGCGCACGATACGGCTGTCCACCTGGTACGGAATACCGCTGGCCTTCAGGCACTCCTGCAGCTGGGCGAAGTGCTCGGCGCACTCCTCGCACAGCACATCCAGCATGGAGGGCGCGTCAGCCACCAGCTCCTGGCACTTCTCCACCTTGCAGTCCAGCACGCGCAGGGGGTTGCGGTCAAAGCGGGTCTTGCAGGTGTCGCACATGCAGGAGATGCGCTCACCCAGGAAGGACTTGAGCATCGCATGGTACTGCGGACGGCACTTGGGGCAGCCAATGGAGTTGATGTTGACGGAGAGGTTCTTCACGCCCAGGGTGCCCAGCAGCTTGTACGCCAGCAGGATCAGCTCGGCGTCGGCGGTGGCTCCCTGCGCACCGAAGCACTCCAGGCCAAACTGGTGATGCTCGCGCAGACGGCCGTTTTGGGGCGCTTCATAGCGGAAGATGGGGGCGTTGAGGTAGTACATCTTGCAGGGCAGCGCATCCGCATAGAGGCTGCTCTCCAGGAACGCACGGACGGCGCCGGCGGTGCCCTCGGGCTTCAGGGTGATGGAGCGCTCGCCCTTGTCCTTGAAGGTGTACATCTCCTTCTGGACGATGTCGGTGGTGTCGCCCACGCCGCGCAGGAACAGCTCGGTGTGCTCGAACACGGGGGTGCGGACTTCGCGGAAACCCGCTTCAGCAGCGGCCTTGCGCATGTGGGATTCGACGTGCTGCCAGCGGTAGGAATCGGTGGGCAGTACGTCCTTGGTGCCGCGGGGTGCCTGGGTCAACATGGTTGATCCCTCCTTTATGGTAGTCAACCGCTGCAGGCAGCGGATGCTTGCGTGGTGATAGCCGCCGGAACGGAAAAGCCCCACGCAGAAAAGAATCCTGCATGGGGCGAAACATTGCATTTCGCGGTGCCACCCATTTTCGCGCTATCGGTGATAACGCCTCTTAGCCGCTGTAACGCGCGGACACGCCCGGCTCTCACCGGGAGGCTCCAAGCTGTCAGTCATGCGCCGTTGACAGGTTCCTTTCAGCCATGGGAACCCTCTCTGTGGACGGTGGACACACGGTCTTCTCTTCATCGCCGTACAGCTTGCTATTATAGCAGGGATGCGGTGGATTGTCAATCCAAATATGGCACATCGTACACAAAGGTCACATTGTAGCCCGATTCATACGCATCAATGAAATGCCACAGATTCCCGACCTCATCATAGAGCATTTCCTCGCTGACATGGATGGTCAGCGGCCTTGCTTTGGAGAACTGCTCATTGGGCGTGAAGATGGTGTAACCCATTTCAAATTCAACGGTACGCAGCCAGACCTCCGTCAGCCCGGTATTGCAGAAGGCCTCCGAGCCGATATAGCGCACCGTCGCCGGGATGTCGATGGCAGTCATCCTCCAGTTGTCCGCAAAGGCGGAGGGGCCGATGGCATACAGGTGCGGCGGCAGCTCGACTCCCTCCAGCGCCGGGCAGTAGTAGAATGCCATCTCCCCAATGATCAGCAGGGAATCAGGCAGAACGACGCGTTTCAGATTGTATCGCCCCTCAAATGCGCCAGTGCCGATCATCACCACGCCCTCCGGCAGGATGACCTCCTCCAGATCGTAGTTATCTGCAAAAGCCCATTCGCCGATGATCGCCGTTCCCGCGCGGACGGTGTAGGAGGTGATCACCGCCTCCTCCGGGTAGTGCACCAGCGTTCCGGAGCAGTACACCGCGCCAATCTCATCCGTTAGGCACAGCTCAGAGGCGCCGCCGCAGAGGGGGCAAGCCGCCTCCGCCAGGGCCATCACCGGCAGCAGCAGAAAGAGCAGAACAGGCAGAAACATCATTCTCTTCATCATGTGCACCTCACTCGATCGGATCATCCCACATGTACACCTCATTGCCGCTGCGGTCGATGTAGCCCACGCGGTCGCCCAGGCGCACCCAGGCCAGCTCGCCGTCGAAGGCCTCTGCGTCGCTGTAGATGAAGGGCAGCGCCTCCTGGCCGTCCAGGCCGATGTAGCCCCACTTGCGCTCCGCGTTGCACACGGCCTGCAGGCCGCTCTCGAAGGCGATGGGCTCCATCTCCGGCAGATACACCGGCTCGGCAGTCAGGATATTCCCCTCCCCGTCCAGCAGGTGCCAGGGCGCGCTGTAGTTCGCCGCCGTGCGCATCCACATGCGGTCGGGGCTGATGGGGAAGAAACGGTCGCTGTCCATGAAGGGAACGACCTCGCCCGCCGTGTTGATCCACCCGGTCACCTTGTCAGCGCCATTGGTGCCGCTGAGCCGCACCTCCGCGTAGCCGTTGTAGAAGCAATAGTTCGCCCAGGCGAACCCCCGCGCCAGGACGTTGCCGTCCGTGTCGATGTAGCCCATATCGCCCTCTGCGAACTCCACGCACGCGAAGCCGTCGCAGAACTCGTATGCCTCCGCGAACTGCGCCGGAATCACGATGCTGCCCGTGCCGTCCGCATAGCCCCACAGGCCGTCGGGATTCACCACGGCGATGCGGCCGCAGCTGAACTGGTTGGCATAGGCGGACTGCCAGCCCTCCGGCAGGGGGATGGTCTCTCCGCGCTCGTTGATGAGGTGCCAGGGGCTGGTTTCGTTGCCATCCTCGTCACTGAGGGCAACAGTGGCGACGCCGTCGTTGAAGTTGGCCGGGTCAACCGAGTAGTAGAGGCACGGGATGACCATTTCGCCCGTTGAGCGGTCGGCATAGCCGGACAGGCCGGTTTCCGGATCATCCACCGGGATCAGCCGGCTGTCGGAGCACCAGTGCCAGACCGCGCCCCACTTCAGCCCGGAGAACGTGCCTGTCGGGATGTCGAAGAAGCCCTCCTTCGTCAGCAAAAAGCCCTCTTCATCCAGGGCCATGTCAGCATTGCAGTACACCAGCCAGATGCCGGCGTCCTCGCCGCCGAACCAGCCGCCGCTCTGCCCGGCAACCAGGGTGTACTCCGGCTCCAGCATCCAGTTGCCCTGCCGGTCGATGACGCCCTCGCAGTCCAGGTCGTACCATTCCTCCGGGTCTGCGCCCTCCGGCAGCACCCAGGCCGCCGCATAATCCCCGCGGAACGCGCCTGCGCCGTCAAACTGCGGCGCGATCACCCACTCCGCGTCGGCATTGATGTAGCCATACAGGCCGTTCTCCCCCATGGCGGGGTACAGGGTCTCCTCCTCCGCCGCCGCGCAGGTCAGGCACAGCATCAGCGCCGCAAGGGTGATCAACAGCTTCTTCATCATCTTTCCTCCCTGTATCCGGTTTCACCCATATATACGCATCAGCGCACCCATTTGTTTCAAATTCAGTCAGGATTTCCACAAAAAAGCGACTCCCCCGGCAAGCATCGCCCTGAGAGTCGCATGATTGGTATCAGATATCCCCGGGCGCCTCCATGCCCAGCAGCGCCAGCTGCTCCCGCACCCGCTTTTCCACCTCGCTCCGGAAGTCCGCAGGCTCCAGCACCCGCACCGTCGGGCCGAACTGCAGCACGCGAATGAGCATCTCCGGCTCGTCGCTGGCGTCGTACCACAGGGTCATGCGGAAAGTGCGCTCGCCCACGCGCTCCACCTCCTTGCGCAGGTGGGTGAAGTGCATCGACACGCGCTCCAGGGCATTGCGGTGATCCGTCACCTCCAGCACCACGCGGCGGCTCTCGCGGGCATCGGGGTCGGGCAGGCCGCCCTCATGCTTCCCCAGCAGCTCGCATTGCCGGACGCCCGAAAGGTTGCGCACCTTCACGGCATTTTTGTGGGCGCACAGTACGCGGAAGCAGTCGTCCCGCTCGCTGTATTCCAGGCGCAGGGGCGTCACCTCGTCCACCATGGTGCGCTGGCGGCGGGAGGCATAGGTCATCCGGACGCTGCGACCCTCGGAGATGGCCTGCAGGAGCGTGCGGAAATGCGCCCGGTAAGCCGGGTCGGCGTAATCGTCGCCGTCAGCATGGGCGTCGAAGCAGATCATGTCCACCGGGGTGAAGAGGGGCTCCACATCCTCCACAAAGGAGAGATCCACATCAAAAAGCTGCACTCTGGGATCCAGGGAGATGGCCTTCAGCCACCGCTTTTCCAGCAGCGTCAGCGGACGCACGGGCTCGCGGCGGATGATGGCGCGGCCCTCCCCGGTCAGCAGGGGCCAGGAGCCGTCCGTCAGCGCCTGGGGGATATTCAGCCACGCATCGCCGAAGGAGAATTCCTGGCAAATGCGCACCATGTCCGCCCGGGTAACCGGCTTCTCCAGCGCCTGCCGTAGGATCTCCGCCACCGCGCGGTAATAGCTGCCGTAGAACTCGTTGAACAGCATCATGCCTGCACCTCCCCTTCCGCCGCTCCGGATTGTCTGGCATAGGCATCAGCCAGCTCCGCCAGGTCAGCCCGGAAGCGCCGGGTCACGGCTTCGTTCTCGCATTCAAAGCTGGTGATGCGGCCGATGAAGGTGCGCACCCAAGGCAGGATTTCCACCGGGTCATACAGGTCGGCAGTGAAACGCAGCAGGCCGCCCTCCAGCTCCTCCACCCGACCGCCTCGGTACTCGCGGTACATACGCCGGCGGGCATGGGCCTCCCAGGGACTGACGCGGATGGTGAAGCTGACGCGCTGCGGTTTCTTTCCCGCCATTCCCACGACGGACGCGCCCCAGCGGTTCTCCCGCGTGGCGGCAAAGGCCTGACGCAGGGCCTGCAGCTCCTCCATGGCCTCCTCTGCGCCTTTTTCGCGCCGGATGGGCTTCACGGCGCTGATGCGGTCAAGCCGGTGCGAAACGAACGCACGGTTCCTGCAGCTGACCGCCAGCAGGTAAGTGCGGCCATCCTGCACGCTGCGCAGGATGTGCAGGGGCGTGACCGTCTGGCGGCTTTCCGCTCTGCCATCCCTGCCCATGTGGTGAATGACCACGTCCTGCCCGGCATGCATGGCCTCCAGCAGGGCCAGCATCACCTCGGCGTCAAAGGTCTGGGCAATATAGTGGTGCTTCATGCGGAAGGCCTCGCAAGGGGTGTCAAGGCGGTCCTCCAGATAGCTGCCGACCACGCCGCAGGGCGCCGTCTCGCTGAAGAAGGCCAGCGCCGCCGCCAGAGGCGCCACATCCGTACAGGGCTGCATCCGGTACAGCCGGTCGCGCCCTTGCTTCCGGCTGGACAGCACGCCCATTTCCTCATACTCGCCGAGCTTGTCGCGCAGGGTGTTTTCCTCGTAAACAAAGGGCGCAGAGGCGGCGTCGAGCCGCTGCCCGCATCGGCGGATGATCTCCTGCACGCCGCATTCCGCGCCGTCCCGCAGGGCGTCTAGAATAAGAAAATGGAGCATGATGTCGTTGGGCACGAAGGTCTTGGACTTCAGCGCCCTGTACAGGGGATTGCGGCGCACGCTGCGGCTGTCAAAGGCAATGAAATTCGCCTTGCCGTTCTTTGTCATGCGGAAGCCGTAATGCTCCCCCATCCAGCCCTCCACGCGGCGGCGCTCATTGTCGTAGCTGCGGGCCGACCCGGCGGTGAACTCATCCCGCGTATAGAAGCCATAGACATAGAAATGCTGCATATACGCCCGGACGCGCCGGAAATGCCCCAGCAGCTCATGGTATCCCCTGGCCTTGCTCGCCATGGCCGAACCCTCCGTTTCACACTGGATGCCCGCAGGCCGAACGTTCCTTTTGTCTGATTATAGCACATTTCCGGCAGGCATTGCAACCGGTCAGAGGGCGGACATATGCCAGGGGAATGTCAGGCGAACGGCCCGGGTCAGCGCGTTGACAATGAGGCCAGGTTCATATATAATGAAAGCGACTTGTGGATGGATGCAGCCGCAATGCCGGGAGAGTACCACGCTCTGTACTCATACATGTTCCCTTCTTTCCTTGAAGCGTCAAATAAATTCAGGAGGCAACAGGTATGTACTGGATGATACATGAGGTGCAGCGGAAGCTGTTAAGGGGAAGCATCGATGCCGGCCCCCTCCAAATATGCGGAATTGGCCTTATAAGCGGCTTTCTTTCTGCAATGTCTGACAATTGGCTGCCCATGCTGCTGATGACCACCCCCTTTGTTATCATCCACCTTTTTCTGAAGCTCCAGGAGAATTTCTATTTCTCTACCATCCACTTTGAGCAAGAGCATCTGGTTGTTAAGTATCCCAACAGGCGAGTATGGCGCACCATCGCCTACAATGACATACAACACATGGAGATCAGGACGTTCACGGAAGAAGTACGAACTGTTGGCTTCGTGCCAATGCAGTACATTTGCTTATTCATGGGTGATAACAGGCGCACTCCGGATGATATTGGCCCCTGGTCGCTTCATTCGCCCATGTTCTTCGCCGTAGAATATACACCTGATGTATGGGAACAGTTCTGCAACCGTATCATGATTGAAAGCATCGATCAAGGCCTCCTCCCTAAGCAGGTCAAGTGAGACACATACGCCCACTTTTCCCCGCCCCTCCGCCACTCCCTGCCGGGGGGCCTTTTCTGTTCCGCCATCATCCCACCGCAGCATAACATCTTCCCCGAATTCCCCGGCAAGGGTC
>JAFXDB010000094.1 GCA_017516305.1 Clostridia bacterium
GGCTGCCCTGCTCGCGGGCGATCTCCGCCACGATGGGAGCGCAGCCGGTGCCGGTGCCGCCGCCCATGCCAGCGGTGATGAAGACCAGGTCAGCGCCCTTGAGGGCAGCGGCGATCTCCTCGCGGCTCTCCTCAGCGCTGCGGCGGCCCACCTCGGGCACCGCGCCGGCGCCCAGGCCCTTGGTGACCTTTTCGCCGATCTGGATCTTGATGGACGCGCTGGAACGCTGCAGCGCCTGCATATCGGTGTTGATGGCGATGAATTCCACGCCCTTGAGGCCGGCCTTCACCATGCGATCCACCGCATTGCCGCCGCCGCCGCCACAGCCGACCACCTTGATGGAGGCGTAGTTGCTGGTCATCTGATCATTCTGAAGTTCAATCACTTTGCATCCCCCTGACATATTTGCAATCAAGTTATCTCGTGTTAGCCGCCCACCAGGGAACGGAAGAATTTACGCACACCGCCGATAAAGCTGCTGTCCGCGCTGCGCTGCTGCTCAATGGTGTCCACAATCAGGTTCATCAGGCCCATGGAGGAGGAGAACAGAGGCGTGGACATCTTGTTGGAGCGGCGGGGCGTCTCGCGCACGGGACGGCCCAGCTTGGAGGACAGGTAATCCTTGCCGCCGCGGTTGAGGGCAATGCCGCCGCCGGTCAGATACACATTGGACCAGCTGCTCAGCTTCACGCCGCTCTCATCCAGGGCATTCTTGATCTCCTGCGCCAGCTCGTCCACCACGCGGGTCACGATGGGGCTGACCTCATCGCGGGTGAAGGTGCGGGCGGGCATGTCGCCCTGGGCAGGCACTTCGTAGGTCTCGGGCGTGGCAGACATGCTGTACACGAAGGGCTGCTTGATGTTCTTCTCCGCCGTGGGGAAGTGCACGTTCAGCTCCCGGGCCAGCTCCGCCGTGATATCGCCGCCGCCGATGTCGATGCAGCGGTGGAAGATCAGCGCGTCGCCCTCCACAGCCATGACCTCCGTGGTCTGGTAGCCCACGTCAATCAGCACGGCGGTGAAATCGCGGTCCTTCTCATCCAGGTAGAGCATCGCCTCGCCCGCCGGGGTGGAGAAGAACTGCTTGGGCGTGATGCCCATATTCGTCAGGCGCCTGATCACATCGTCCACAAAGCTGGCCTTTGCCACCACGAAGGAGATCATCGCCTTCAGCTCGCGGCCCTTGATGCCCACGGGCTCCAGGGTCTTCTTGCCGCCGTCCACGCGGAACCAGGCAGGGCTGGAGTGGATCAGCGTACCAGGCAGCACGCCCAGATTCGTCTCCGCCGCGGCAAAGATGGCGTTGACGTCGCCAGGCGTGACCTTGGGATCCGGCCCGGACAGGGACACCGTGGCCTCCGTCACATACACCTTGGTGCATGCGCCGGGAACGCCCACGTTGATGTCGCGGATCTTGTGGTGGCTCTGCTTCTCCGCCTGTGCAATCGCCTCGCGGATACGGGTATCCAGGTCGTTGGGGTTGTTCCACCCCTCGCCCTCGGCTGTGAAGCCGTCATAGGTCACAATGCCCGCGCCCACCACATCACAGCGGCTGGCAGAACCGTTCTCGGCCACCAGGGCGACAATCTTGCTCGTGCCGAAGTCGATGCTCGAGACCGTGGTTTTCATATATTCTCATACCCCCTGTAGACCCGCGTCCCCCACCGGGAGGCACAGGTGCAATGTGGAAATGCCCTTTTTCCGGGCGGACAGCTTGTCCGCCAGTGTACCTCTCTGCCCGCAGAATGCCTCCGGGCAGACTTTTTGCACTTTACCATCATCTATTATAGACGCTTTTCCCGAAGAATGCAAGAGTTTTCCTGCATTTGAAAGGATTTCATGCACAATTTGCTGACGTTTATGCCCTCCGGAGGCCATCCTACATCCCCTGCGGGCGGTACGCAGGGCTGCCCGGATCCACCACGACGATGGTTCCGCCGCCGCCCTGGCCGTAATAGTCGTTGACAAGCAGATTCTCACGCACCACCAGCATCGCACGGATCTTCTGATGGATCTGCGTTTCATCGCCCATGGACACGGTCAGGCCGTCGGTGGTCTTCAGGGTTATGCTGTCCATGGCGGTCATATCCAATTCAGTAATCAGCTCCAGGCCACCCAGCGCCCGCAGCTCAATGAGGATCTGCGTATAGGCCGTCAGCTTTCCGGGAACGCGCAGGGTCACTGCCTGGCCCAGGCTGCAGTGGTGGACATCCAGGCCGCTGACCTGAATGAGATTCGGCGCAGGGCTGCCCACGTCGCTGATGACCTCCAGCACCCAGCCCCGGTCATCCAGGATGATGCGGCGGCCATTCTGCACAAGAGTGCAGCGGGGCACGCGCTCCCGCACATGCAGGGTCACCATGTCGAAGGACACATCCACCAGCGTACAGCGCAGATAGCGCTCGCGGCCGATGCGGGCCATGATCACATTCTCGTCGATATCCAGGGCGCTCATGCCCACCTCCAGGCCGGACAGGGCAATGACCTGCTCCGCTGTGAAGGTGGTATTGCCCACCACATTGATGGTACGGATGGTGCCGAACACCGATCGGAAGCCAAGGTAACCCAGCACCAGCACCACCAGGGCAAGGTAGACCCACAGCGCCGTGCGCCCCGTCAGCTGCCTGCGGATCTTTTCCAGAGGCTTCATGTCCTCCACGCGCATGTAGCGCTCCTCCCCCATCTCCTCCTTGTGCTGCCAATAGCCGACGTCCAGCGGATATTCGCCGTTTTCCGGCAGGGGCTCGACCACCCGCTCCCAGAAGGGGGCAGAGCGGGTATACAGGCTCTCTGAGCGCTGCTGGCGCAGCTCCGGCGCAGCTTCCGGCTCCTCAAAGGGATTGTCCGGATCCTGCGGCGTCACGTCCGGCATGGGCGGCGCAACAGGCATGTCCCCCGTGTCGCCCGGCACAGGGGGCGTCGGGCCCGACTGGCCCCCGCCCCAGCGTGTCGTATCCATCCCTGCATTCTCCCTTCTCACAGCAGCGGACCGCCATCAGGCTGCCGCCGCCGTCTTCGTATCCTGCAACGCTTGCGCATTCGCATTTTATCAACCACTTCCCGCCAACCGGCACGCAAAATCAATCATTACATATCACCGGTATGTATCCGCCTGATCTGCGCGCCCAGGGCCGACAGCTGCCTTTCGATCCGTTCGTATCCCCGGTCGATCAGCGTCGCGTTGTCCACCTGCGTTTCTCCCGCAGCGCGCAGACCCGCCAGCACCAGGGCAGCGCCGCCGCGTAGGTCTCGGGCCGTCACCTGGGCCCCGTTGAGCTGCGGCACACCGTGAACCACCGCCGTCCGCCCGGAGCAGAGGATCCTGGCGCCCATGCGGTTCATCTCCCCCGCGTGGGTGAAGCGGTTCTCAAACACATTTTCCACCACCACACCCGTTCCCCGCGCCGTGGTCAGCAGGGCCAGCATCTGGGCCTGCATATCCGTCGGGAACCCGGGATGCGGCTGCGTCTGCAGGACGGAAAAGGCCGTGAGGCGCTCCGGGGCAGTCAAGCGGATCTCATCCGCCGTCTCCGCCACGCGGCAGCCCATTTCCCGCAGCTTGGCGTTCACAGCCGTCATGTCCGCCACCGGAGCATTGCTCAGCCGCACCTCCCCGCCGGTGATGGCCGCCGCGCACAGGAGCGTTCCCGCCACAATCCGGTCCGGCATGGGGGTGTACTCCGCGCCATGCAGGCAGCCGACGCCCTCGATGGCAATCGCCGCGCTGCCTGCGCCGGACACCCTTGCGCCGCAGCAGTTCATGAAGGCCGCCAGGTCGGCGATCTCCGGCTCCCGGGCGGCATTGTGGATGATCGTCGTGCCCGGCAGGGTCGCCGCGGCCATCATCACATTCTCCGTCGCGCCCACGCTGGGGTAATCCAGGTGAACCTCGCCCGCATGCATACCGCCACCGTCACAGTGGATGACGCCGCCCTCCTCCCGCACCTGCACCCCCAGGGCTCTGAGGCCCGACAGATGCAGGTCGATGGGGCGCATGCCAATCTCGCATCCGCCGGGGTAGGTCACCGTGGCCCGCCGGAACCGCGACAGAATCGGCCCCAGCATGAAGATGGAGGAGCGGATCTGCTTGCTCAGCCCGTCGGGCATTTCGCATCGGTTCATGCCCCGGGTGCTGATGGTCATGTCGTGTCCCGACGCCTCCACGCGGCAGCCCAGCATGCGCAGGATATCCACCATGCGGCTGACGTCGGTGATCTGCGGCATATCCCGCAGGAGAACATCGTCCTCCGTCAACACACAGGCTGCCAGGATGGGCAGCGCCGCATTCTTTGCGCCGTCCACGCGGATTGTCCCAGTGAGCCTTCTGCCGCCCTCAACCACGAAGGATTCCATCCCATCGCCCCTTCCACCTGACATGCTTCAACATATGAAGCCCGCAGGCGGCGTGTGCGCGGATGAAGGGGAATTTCCGGTAGCTTTGGTAATCGCTTACCAAATAAAACGAAAGATCAGTCATCCATCTTCCCGGCGTTGCGGGAAATATTCATCAGTACGCCCATGGCGGCCATGGTGATGGAGACCGACGTGCCGCCGGCAGAAAAGAAGGGCAGCGGCAGCCCCGTTGTGGGCAGGATGCCGACGACAACGCCCATATTCAGGAAGGCCTGCACGGTGATGGAGGCGGTGATCCCCGCCGCCAGCAGCATCCCGAAGCGATCCCGGCAGGTGACGGCAATGCGGAAGCCGCACACCATCAGCGCCGCAAACAGTGCGATGACCACGCAGCAGCCCAGGAGGCCGAAGTCCTCCCCGACGATGGCGAAGATGAAGTCGCTCTCCGGGTACGGGAGGTAGAAGTACTTCTGCCGTCCCTGCCCCAGGCCCATGCCGAAGAGCCCGCCGGAGCCGAAGGCAATCAGCGACTGCGCCAGCTGGTACCCCTCGTCGGACATCGTTGCAAAGGGATCCATGAAGGACAGGAGCCTGCGCCGCCGGTAGGGCTCCGACCAGGCATAGTATCCGCCCACGCAGACGCCGCCGGCCAGCATCAGCAGGATGTGCCGCCACTTCGCCCCCGCCATGATGATGAGGATGAGCGAGACGATCATGATCGACCCGGCGGTGGACAGGTTCGGCTGCTCCAGGATGAGGAGGAAAGCGATCCCCGGTACGATGAGAACGGGTGCGATGCCCGTCCACAGACGCTTGATCCCCGGGCCGATGCGGCTGAGGACATTCGCCATGTACAGGACGATGGCATACTTCGCCAGTTCCGACGGCTGGAAGGACACGCCCGCCAGCGCCAGCCACCGGCGCGAGCCGTTGACATACACGCCGATGCCCGGGATGATGACCAGCACCAGCAGAATGGCGGAGATGACCAGCCCCGCCGTCACCACCCACCCCTGCCTCCACAGACGGTACGGGATGCGGCTGGTGACAATGCAGGCCACTGTGCCCACGCCTATGCCAAAGAGCTGCTTGACCACCTCGTCCCAGGCGTTGCCGGTTTCAATGGCCGCATAGTTGGTCGCCGAAAACAGAACCAGCAACCCTGCGGAAAGCAGCATGATGAGAAGCATCAGCAGCGTACCGTCCACAGGATTGCGTCTGCGCGTGAGTAGCTTGAAGAACCTCTTTCGTGCGCTTTCATGTTGCTGCATGGCAAGCGCCTTTCAGAGCTTTATTTCAGGGCATGCACCAGTTCCTTGAAGATGCGGCCGCGGGCCTCGTAGTCCGGGAACATATCGAAGGATGCACAAGCAGGGCTCAGCAGCACGTTCCAGCCGTCAGAGGCGAGGGCGCGGCACTGGTTGACGGCGTCCTCCAGGGTCGCGGCGCGGTGGACGGCGGTGAAGCCGCCCTCGATGCACTGGCGCTCGATCTGATCCGCCGTGACGCCGATCAGCACCGCTTCCTTGATGAAGGGGCTCTTCACCATCTCCGTCACCATGGGCGCGAAGTCGGAATGCTTGTCGTAGCCGCCCAGGATGATGGCTGTGGGCCGCTGCATGGTCTGCACCGCCTTGATGGTGGAGTCCACGTTGGTACCCTTGGAGTCGTTGATGTAGCGCACGCCCTCCAGCTCGCGGACGAACTCGATCCGGTGCTCCACGCCCCGGAAGGTACGGAGCGTGTGAGCGATGACCTCCGCCGGGACGCCGCAGGCTGTGGCCATGCAGGCCGCGCACAGCGCGTTTTCAAGGTTGTGCGGGCCGGGGATGAACACGTCCTTCGCCGGGCAGACCTCGCTCTCCACGCCATTCATGCGGGTGACGATCACGCCCCCGCGCACAAACGCGCCGTTTTCGACCTCGCCCACGCGGGAGAAGGTCAGCACCTGCGCCTTCACCATGCCGATGTAGGGCGCCAGGGCCGGATCGTCGGCGTTGAAGACAGCCACATCCTCCGCGGTCATGTTGGCGAACATGCGCATTTTGGTCAGCGCGTAGTTCTCCATCGTGCCGTGGCGGTTGAGGTGATCCTCCGTCAGGTTGGTGAAGGCCGCGCAGCGCGGGTGGAAGGTCTCCGCCGTTTCCATCTGAAAGGAGGAAACCTCACAGACGAACATGTCGCCATCCTTGCTGTCAAAGCCCGCCGCCGAGTAGGGGTAGCCGATGTTGCCCACCACATGGGTGGTGCGGCCGGCGTTGCGGAAAATCTCGCCCAGCAGGGTGACAGTGGTCGTCTTGCCATTGGTGCCGGTGATGGCCACCATTTCACCGCTGGACAGCTGATGGGCCATCTCCAGCTCGCCGATCACATAAATCCCCATTTCCTTCGCCTTCACGACGAAAGCGGCAGTGTCCGGGATACCGGGGCTGATCACCATGCAGTCGATGCCGGAGAGGCACTCCCCTGCCGGACAGCCCAGCCGGTACTCAATGTCGAGGTCTGCCAGCGGCGCGAGGGCGTCTCCCAGGGCCTCAGCGGTCTTGCTGTCGTTGATGACGACCTTCGCGCCGGCCTTATGCAACAGCTTTGCCGCCGCCACGCCGCTGCGGGCCATGCCCACGACGAGGACGCGCTTGCCGGAATAACGTTCCATGTTACGCATATGTATCGCCTCAGAAAATCTTATTGACAGAGAGCACCGCGATCACCGTCAGCACAGCGGTGACGATGGCGTACATCCGCACGATGGCCGTCTCCTTCATGCCGTACTTCTCGAAATGATGGTGAATGGGAGACATCTTGAACAGGCGGCGGGGTTCGCCGAAGAGCTTACGGGTCAGCTTGTAGTAGTAGCGCTGCAGGATGACGCTCACGCTGGACATGACGCAGGTGAAGCTAATGAGCAGCAGCAGGAAGGGCTCGCGCAGGAGCATGGCCATGCCCACCACCGCGCCGCCGATGAACATGGAGCCGGTGTCGCCCATGAAGATGGTGGCGGGATAGCGGTTGAAGCGCAGGAAAGCGATACACGCGCCGCACATCGACAGGGCAAAGACTGCAATGGTGCTATACTTCGGGGCCATGAAATCCATGATACCGCTGCCTTCGTTCAGCTTCGTCACAAAAATGACAGCAATGGCAGCCCAGCCGATGGAGCCCACCGCCGTCACCGTGGACAGGATGCCGTCCAGGCCGTCCTGCAGATTGGCGGAGTTGACCATGAACAGCACCGTCAGCGCCAGCAGCGGGATGTAGAAGATGCCCAGATCCCACATGATGCCGGTGAAGGGGATGTGCACCTTGCTGCCCACCTCCGGATGGAAGTAGCAGTAGCAGGCAAAGCCCAGGCACACGATCGCCTGGCCGATGATCTTCTGCCAGGGGGTCAGGCCCTCGTGGCGCTTCTTGACCATCTTGATCCAGTCGTCGCCAAAGCCCACCGCCATGGAGCCCAGGGACACGAACAGCAGCGCCAGCATGTGATCCCATGCACCCAGGGTCACGCCGCAGACGACGAATGCCGCCACACAGCCCATGGCAATGAACAGGCCGCCCATGATGGGGGTGCCCTGCTTTTTGCGGTGGGACTCAGGGCCCAGCTCATAGATCGTCTGGCCCAGCTTCAATTTGCGCAGCCAGGCGATAAAGTGGGGGCCGGTCAGCAGCACGATGGCCGCAGCCAGAACGAGAGCAAGAATCATCCTTAGCATGGTTCAGTACCTTCCCTGTTACAGTAGTTTGGGGACACGGCGTGTCACTCGCCGCGCATTTCCTCCAGCAGCTCCGCCACGACGATCTTCTCGTCGAAGGGGTGCTTCACGCCCATGATCTCCTGGTAATTCTCGTGGCCCTTGCCGCACAGGGCAATGACATCGCCCGCCTTGCCGATCGTCAGCGCGTGGCGGATGGCCTCGCGGCGGTTCTCGACCATCACATAGGGGCAGGCGGTCTCCTCGATACCCTCGCGGATGGATTCCAGGATGACCATGGGGTTCTCCGTGCGGGGATTATCGCTGGTCAGGATGCACAGGTCAGCCAGCTCGCCGCCGATACGGCCCATGATGGGGCGCTTGCCCTTGTCGCGGTCGCCGCCGCAGCCAAAGAGCGCAATGAGGCGGCCCTTGGTGAAGGTGCGGCAGGTCCTGAGGATGTTGTCCAGCGCATCCGGCGCATGGGCGTAATCCAGGATAACGCGGTAGGGCGTGCCGGTGGGCAGCATCTCAATGCGGCCGGGCACGTTCTCAATCTTCTCCAGGCCCGCCTTGATGTCCTCGTGGGAGATCCCCAGCACCATCGCGCAGCTGGCCGCAGCAATGGCGTTGTAGACATTGAACATGCCGGTCATGCGCAGGTTGATGGGCAGGGCATGCATGCCCTGCAGCTTCACGTCGAAGGACACACCGTCCTCGGTGATCTCGATGTCCCGGGCGAAGAGATCCGCCGGGGCCGCAATGCCAAAGGTCAGGTGCGGCACGTCCAGGTCGCGCAGGATGTCGGCGCTGGTCTCCTCATCCACGTTCAGCACGGCGTTTTTGACCATGCCGCGGGTGAAGAATTCCTTTTTGCACTCAAAATATTTCTGCATCGTGCCGAAATAGTCCAGGTGATCCTGGCTGAGGTTCGTGTACGCGCCCACCTCGAAGGTCATGCCGTCCAGGCGGAACATGTCGATGGCATGGGCGGAAACCTCCATGACGACCACCTGCACGCCCTCGTCGGCCATCTGGCGCAGGTCACGCTGCAGGTCGATGGGGTCGGGGGTGGTATAGTTGGAGGCGATCCGCTTTTCGCCGATCATGTTGCCGGTGGTACCCACCAGACCACACTTCAGCCCTGCCGTCTCCACAATGGACTTGATCATATAGGTCGTGGTGGTCTTGCCCTTGGTGCCGGTGACGCCCACAAAGCGCATGCTGTCCGCCGGATGGCCGTAGAAGGCCGCCGCCATGCGGGACATGGCCGCACGGACGTTGGTCACCCGCACCTGGGGGACGTCGCAGTCCACAAAATGATCCACCACCAGCGCCACGTTACCGTTGGCCACGGCCTGGGGGGCAAAATCATGAGCATCAAAGCGCGCGCCGGGAATGCAGAAGAACAGGCCGTTTTCCACCTTCTCCCGGCTGTTGGAACACAGGGAAAGAATCTGCGTCTCCATCTCGCCCCTGGTCTCCACCAGATAGGGCATGTTTTCCGTCAGCTTACGCAGCAGCATCGTCATTTCTCCTCTTTATCCGTCGTCCCGCCTTTGAATGAAAGTCGGGCGCGTTGTCTTATTCTTCACCGGAAAAGGTTACGTGAACCGTTGAACCCGGCTGTACATATTCACCTGCGGCGGGGCTCTGGGTCCGGCAAAGACCCGTCCCTGCCATGGAGATGATCAGCCCGCGCCGCCGCAGCAGCCGGGCACATTCCACGTCGCTCATGCCCTTCAGGTCGGGCACGCAGACCAGCTCTTCCGCCGTTATTCCGGCAGACGCAGCCGTATATACCATCACATGCCCGCCGCTGACCAGCTTTGCCTCCGGGGGCGGAAGCTGATCCAGCACCACCGTCGATACACCGTCGGTGAGCATGTGAAAGCCCTCCTCTGTAAGTTTACGCTTTGCCTCCGCAACAGTCAAGCCCCGCACGTCCGGAACCAAAGACATCTGCGAAATTTTTTCGCCGTCCCTCTCCACGCCCAGCAGCGCCAGACCTTCCTCCAGGATCTGCCTGGCAAAGGGCGCCGCCGTCGTGCCGCCGTAATCCACCGGTACCCGGGCCTCCTTAACGATGACCAGAACGCTGATGAGCGGATCATCCGCCGGTGCAAAGCCGTAGAAGGAGCCGATGTGTACATTGCTGACGATGCGGCCCTCCTTGTACACCTGGGCGGTGCCGGTCTTGCCGCCGATGCGGTAGCCCTCGATGTAGGCATTCTTTCCGCCGCCGTTTTCCACCACGTTTTCCAGCAGTCCCCGCAGCGTCTGGCTGGTTTCAGGCCGGATGGGCGTGGACACGACGGTGGGGTTGAAGCGCTGCAGCACCGTTCCGTCCGCCGCAAGGATTTCCGAGACCACATAGGGCTTCATCAGCTTTCCGCCGTTGATGGCGGCGTTGCAGGCCATGACCAGCTGCAGCGGCGTCACCGCCACCGACTGCCCGAAGCCGATGCGGGCCAGGTCCACCCGCTTGACGCTGCGGGCGCTGATGAGGATGCCCGCAGACTCGCCTGGCAGATCAATGCCCGTCTTTTTTCCCAACCCAAAGGCTGTGAGGTACTTGTAGAAGGTATCAGTCCCCATGCGCAGCGCCAGTTCCACAAACACGGGGTTGCAGCTGTTTTTCAGGCCGTCCGCCATGGTTTCCGCGCCATGGGCCGCGCCCCAGCAGCGGATGACGTCACCGTCCACGGTGATGCGGGCAGAGCAGTGGAAGCTGTCCTCCGGGGTGGTGACCCCGCTGTCCAGGGCCGCCGCCGCGGTCAGGATCTTGAAGGTGCTGCCCGGCTCGTAGACGTCGGAGATGGCGGAAATGCGCATCAGCTCCGTCAGCACGCTCACATCGCTGCGCGGCGGGTCATTGGGGTCGTAGTCCGGCTTGATGCACAGGGCCAGGATACCTCCTGTGCGCACGTCGGTCACAATGCAGATGACCTGTGCGGCCTCGTTGACCTCGATGCATTCGCGCATCGCCTTGTCCACGATCTCCTGGATATTCACGTCGATGGTGGTTTTCAGCGTGCTGCCCGCCTGGGAGGGAATGTACCAGCCCTCCTGCCCGGCCAGCGTCCGGTTGCGGGCGTCCACCTGATGCAGGTAAGCGCCCTGCGTCCCCGCCAGCACGGATTCATACTGGCTTTCCAGCCCGCTCTGGCCCTCGCTGTCAATGGTGGTCAGCCCCAGCACCTGGGAAAGCAGCGACCCGTAGGGATAGAAGCGGCAGGCGTCCTCCTCAAAGGTCAGGGCCACCAGCCCCGCCTCCTCCGGCGCATCGGCGCGCAGCTGACGCAGGACATCCACCGTTTCCCGGGTCACCTGGCGCTTCAATATCACCGCGCCCTTTGTCTTGTCGCTGAGCCTGGAGACGGTCGTCTCCCTGTCCAGGGGCAGCACGGGCGCCAAGGCATCCAGCAGCGCCTCCGGGTTGCTGACCCTGCGCGGGTCCGCCGTGACGGTGTACGCCGTGGCAGACACCGCCAGCACGCTGTCATGACAGTCCAGGATCTTCCCCCGGCGCGCAGTGATCACGCCCGCTTTTGTCCATTGGCTGACCCCACGCTTCGTCAGCGCGTCCGCATCGCGGATGGTCAGCAGGCCGATACGCCCGACAACCAGCAGGAACAGCCCCGCCAGCACCAGCGTCATCAGCCAGATCCTCTTGCGTACCAGCAGTTCAGGATGCATACCCGACCCCCTGATCGCAATTTCTCCACGGACTCCAAACGGGGAACTGAGCAGCTCAGTCCCCCTTTTGTTCGTATTTTACTGGCCAAGGATGCTGGCCGTATCCTGCCGGACGCCATAGTTGGCCGGATTGATGACCGCCCCTTCAGGAACGCTCACATACTGCGAAGTCATGCCGCGTGAGCTTTTCAGGCCAATGCGCGCCGCCTCCTGGCGGACGTTGACGCCGCTGCAGCGCAGGGCGATCTCGCTTTCCAGGGACGCGGCTGTGTTATCCAGGCTTGCCATCCGCACAGTCTGCTGCGACAGGCGGGCGGATATCCCCGCATTGACCGTGTAAGCCCCCATCCAGATCCATGCCAGCAGCGCCACCAGAACAAGCAGCGCCGCAATCGCAGGTCCCAGACGGACGCCGCGGCTGCTCACCACCGGCAGACGCTCCGTCAGCGTACCGTCCACCACGGCACTCATGTGGATCTCATCCCCCGGCGTCATGTAGCTGCGGCTCCGGCGGCCGATCTCCACCGGCTGCCAGCTTTCTGCCTCCGGGTATTCTCCTGTGAAGGTAAAGCCCTGATTGCCGGGCCGGTTTGCCCTCACCTGCTGCTTCATCTTCTTTCTGCTGACATATCTGGAGGAGCGGGTGTAGCGGTGCATGCCCGAAAAACGCGCGCCCAGCATAGCTTATGCCTCCCTTCGTGATTCCATACCGATTCTTTTGTGATTGATATACGCAGCCTGTCAGCTGTTCATTTCGCGCAGATAAGCGCCGATATTCGCCATAAAGTCGTCCAGCTCCGCGTCGGACTTGACGCGCGCCGCCACGCACAGATGGTCGCAGGCGCCCATGATGTCCACATCCTTGTCATCCGCGAGGATCTTCTGGCGAAGCTTGACCGGCAGCAGCACGCGGCCCTGTCCGTCGCACTCCTGACCGCGGAAGGTCAGCGCATCCAGGAACTGCAGGAACTTCTGCGCGATCTCCGGATGCTTGCTCTGGGCTGCCATCTGTGCCTGCTGCTCGCGCATGCGCACATAGGCGATCTCCGGATACACGGCAATGGACTTGAAATCAAAGCCGGGGGTGATGGTAAAGACCTTGCCCAGCATATCGCGGAACGCCAGCGGGATGACCATGCGGCCCTTGCTGTCCAGCGTATGGGCATAGGTGCCGGTAAAGGATCTGCTGTACTTCTCAAGCAGCCGCTGATCCTCTTCCGTCACGTCGGTGATGGCGGCAGCCGCATCCGTCTGCACCGCTGCCATATCGCGTTCCTGATCCGACATTGCCATCACCTCTCCCACTCAAGTGCGAATTTAGGCGTTCAAAACCACCTATTACCACTATATCGTAATTTTCACCGAATTGCAAGAGGAAATGCGAAAATACTCGCGGTTATGTCAGAACTCCAAGCTTCATTCTTTTTCAACTTTTCGTAATACCTATTTTATATTTCCGCCCAACATTGTGGGAACATTCATTCCACCGCACAATGCATGGTATCAAAAAAGCACCCGACATACAGTCGGATGCTATTTATGACATTTTTCCGCATTTACGGCACAAAGCTTTATTATTTTTTCACGTTTCCGCAATCACTCAGCGTCCAGCGGAACCTCCGCCGGGATGAATTTCGGGCTGTCGCTGGAGACGAGCATGTAGCGTATACCCTCATGCACGCCACGGAAGCCGGCATGGATCGCCTGCCCGTGCAGGTGTCCATAGACCACCGTATGCACCGGATACTGTGCCAGCAGGCGGGTGAAGACTGTGTCCCGCTGCTGGTCGTACAGCGGCGGATAATGGAGCATCACCACGATGGGTCTGCCCAGTGCTGTACGGACAGCAGCCTGCAGACCGATCTCCAGCCGGATCAGCTCCCTTTGCAGGATGCGCTCATCCTCCTCGGTCTGCTGCTCTCCGGGCTGAGGAAAGCTCCAGCCACGGGTACCCGTCACCACAGCCGCGCCCAGGTCTGCCACGGTGTGCTGCAGGGCTTCCATGCCCTCCGGCAGCACCGCCCGCACCTTGCTCAGGGTGCTCCACCAGTAGTCGTGGTTGCCCTTGCAGAGGATCTTGCGCCCGGGCAGGTCGCTAATGGCCTGCAGGTCGGGCACGGCGTCGCGCAGCTGCATCGCCCAGGTCACATCGCCGGGGATGAGCACCACATCCTCCTCCCCGACCCGCTCGCGCCAATGGGTAAAAATCTGCGCCACATGATCCGTCCAGTTCTCGCCAAAGACGTCCATGGGCTTGTCATCGCCGCCGGGCATGTGCAGATCGCCTATGGCATACAGCTTCACGGGCGCAGTCCTCCTTTGCAGCGATTCACGCCGGGAAGATCAGATTTCTTCCTCGTCCTCGTCGTCGTCCATGTCCTCCTCCTCGCGCATGCTTTCCAGGGAGGTCATGTCCATCTCGCCACCCGGCATATCAGAAGCGATCTCGGGGATCTCATCCATGGAGGAGACGTCCTCCATGCCGGTGATGGCGCGGGGATCCACGGGCTCGCTGCCCTCGCTGCCCGCCTCGACGCCGGCAGCATTCTGCTCCTCCATCTCCTTGTGGCAGAACAGGCACACATCACGGCCGGGCAGCACGGGGTTCTCATTGCACATGCTGCACATCTCCACCTCTTCCTGTACGCCGTAGCCCTTCATGTCACGGGTACAGACCTTGCAATAACGCTCGCTGGCAGTGATGTAGTTCAGTTCGCACCGGGGGCAAATGGAAATTTTCATCGGGGGATTCCTCCTAAAACGCTCCGGCTGTGCCGGTTCTTTCTGTGGTGATGCAGCATCTTTATCCCGGCTGCGGCGGGTGGCAGGGATTGCCCTGGCAGCGCGCTGCCATTCTTCTTGACCTGCCGGTTCCGGTAGGTTACCATGTCCATACGGGCCGCAACGCGCCCGCATACCAACCGGAGGTAAATCACATATGCTGAGAAGATACGCCCTGTTTTGCCTTTCTCTGGCCCTGGCTGCCACCACGATGGCGCCCGACGCCACATCCTGGGACAAAAGCGCCCTCAGGCGCGCATCCGCCGCCACCATGTGGGACGCGCCCGCCACCCGTGTGTACGGCGCCGCCACGCAAATCCCACCCGGCGCCAGCCATGCGCAGGCAGGCACCGTATCCTCTACGGTGGAAGATTATACTACGCATTCTCTGATAGTGCAAGAGGAAATCATCCTGAATCTGCTGAATCAGGACAGGATTTCCGCAGGGCTTGCACCCTTGACGCACGATCCGGCGCTTTCCGCCATCGCGCGTATGAAATCGCAGGATATGGTGGACGGCGGCTACTTCGCCCACGAGTCCCCCACCTGGGGCAAGGCGCGGGACATGCTGACCCGCCTGGGCTATTCCTTCCGCGCCTGCGGAGAAAACATCGCCCGCCATGCAACGGTGGAAAAGGCCCAGGCCGCCTTCATGACCAGCGAGGGGCACCGGCGCAACATCCTTTCACCCAACTGGGAAAGGGTCGGCGTGGGCGTGGTCTTTGACCGGAACGGCCACCCTGATGTCACCCAGCTTTTCGCCCGGTGACCAGCGCGCCTCTGCCAGGGAGCAGGGGCGCTTTTGCGGCGCAGCACATGCGCCAGCAGCGCACTTGCGGCGCCAGGCCGCCTGATGGGTTTTCCGGCAGCAGCCCCCGGCGCCTCCAGCGCGGGCAGCAGCACTGCCTCCGCCAGAGAGAGCGCAGGCAGCCCTGCCTGATGTACGGTGCGCATCTCCATGGGCATCCCTCCCATCAGGCAGGGTATGCACAGGCACGGGAAAGGTGCGTCACTCCTCGTAGCGGATGGGTGCGCCCTCCTCCAGCTCCTCCATGGATGGGCCGTCGGCTTCCTCTGCAGGTTCGGCCAGAATGGCGTCCAGCAGCTCCTGCACCTTATCACGGCCGGTGCCGTCCTCCGAGGACCAGCAGATGACCTCCCAGGGCTGCACCTGAAGGGCGCGGCAGATGGGGGCCAGCTGCTTGGAGCGGGCCGCCCGGCTGATCTTGTCCGCCTTGGTGGCAATCACCGTAAAGGGGATGCCCATCTGGCGCAGGAAGGTGTTCATGTTGATGTCGTCCTGGGTGGGGTCATGCCGGATGTCCACCAGGCAGAAGACATGGCGCAGCTCGTCCGCCTTCTCGAAGTAGTCCTGCATCATCCTGCCCCAGCGGGCCTTCTCCTGCTTGTCCACCTTGGCGAAGCCGTAGCCGGGCAGGTCGATGAGGTGGAAGCTGCGGTTGAGCAGGAAAACGTTGATGAGCTTGGTCTTGCCGGGGGTGGCAGAGGTTTTGGCCAGCTTATTGCGGTTGCACAGCTTGTTGATCAGGCTGGACTTGCCCACGTTGGACTTGCCCGCCACGGCGATCTGCGCAAGGCCGCGGCCCTGAAAAGCGCCATAGCTGGCCATGGAGGTGATGAATTCCGCTTGCTTGATTTCCATTGTTTGCTTTCTCCTGTGTCAGTGAAAGGGCGGCTGCTTATCTGTCAATGAACGGGCTGCGGACAAGGGCCGTCCTGAGCACCGTGTCAATGTTTTCCGCCGATACGATCCGGAACTGGCTCAGCACATAGTCCGGCACTTCCTCCAGATCCTTCTCGTTTTCCTTGGGAATAAGGAGCGTCGTGATGCCGGCGCGGTAGGCCGCCAGAGTCTTTTCCTTCAGGCCGCCGATGGGCAGCACGCGGCCCCGCAGGGTGATTTCGCCCGTCATCGCCACGTCCTGGCGCACGGGGATGCCGGTGAAGACGCTCACCAGCGCCGTGGTCATGGTGACGCCGGCGGAGGGGCCGTCCTTGGGCACCGCTCCCTCGGGAACGTGGATGTGCACGTCGCGGTCGCGGTAGAAGTCATCCGCCAGCCCCAGCTCGTTGGAATGGGCGCGCACCCAGGTGAAGGCGGCCTCGGCCGATTCCTTCATCACGTCGCCCAGCTTGCCGGTCAGGCGCAGGCTGCCCTTGCCGGGCATGGTCAGGCACTCCACCTCCAGCATTTCGCCGCCGACGGTGGTGTAGGCCAGGCCGTTGACAACGCCCACGCGGGGCTCCTTCTCCGGCTTTTCGCGGGTGTAGCGGGCCGCGCCCAGATACCTGCTCAGCACCTCGCCGGTGACGTTGACGGTATCAACCCCGTCATCCAGCATGGTGACCGCCGCCTTGCGCACCACCTTGGCCACCGTGCGCTCCAGGGTGCGGACGCCGGCCTCGCGGGTGTAGCCCTCGATCAGCTGACGCAGCACCTTGTCCGACGCCCTGACGGATTTCGCCGCCAGACCGTGGGCTTCGATCTGCTTGGGCAGCAGGTGGCGCTTGGTGATCTGCAGCTTCTCCTCCTCGGTGTAGGAGGGCACCTCGATGATTTCCATCCTGTCCAGCAGCGGGCCGGGAATGGTTTCCACGCTGTTGGCGGTGGTGATGAACATGACCCGGCTCAGGTCGAAGGGCAATTCGAGGTAATGGTCGCGGAAGGCGTTGTTCTGCTCCGCATCCAGCACCTCCAGCAGGCAGGACGCCGGATCGCCGCGATAATCGTGGCTCATCTTGTCGATTTCGTCAAAGAGGAAGACGGGGTTGAGGCTACCGGCCTGCTTGAGCCCGGAGATGATGCGGCCCGGGATGGCGCCCAGGTACGTCCGGCGATGGCCGCGGATCTCCGCCTCATCCCGCACGCCGCCCAGGGACATCTGCACAAACTTGCGCCCCACCGCCGCCGCAATGGCACGGACGATGGAGGTCTTGCCCACGCCGGGAGGGCCCACGAAGCACAGGATCGGGCCCTTCATATCCTTCTTCATCTGCAGCACCGCCAGGTACTCAACGATGCGCTCCTTGACCTTCTCCAGGCCGTAGTGATCCTTTGCCAGCACCTTGCGGGCGCGGGCCAGGCTCAGGTTGTCCTCTGTTTCCTTCCCCCAGGGAAGGTCGAGGATCCACTCGATATAGGTGCGGGCCATGCCGACCTCCGGGGTGCCGGGGGCCATGCGGGAAAGGCGCTCCAGCTCCTTCTCCACCCGCTGACGGGCTTCCTCGTTCAGGGGCGTCTTTTCCATGCGGGCGCGGAGCTCCTCGGTGTCCGTGGCCTCGCCGTCGCCCAGTTCCGTCTGGATGGCCTTGACCTGCTCGCGCAGGTAA
Source organism: Clostridia bacterium (assembly GCA_017516305.1). Taxonomy (GTDB): domain Bacteria; phylum Bacillota; class Clostridia; order Christensenellales; family Aristaeellaceae; genus UBA11524. The sequence continues at coordinate 17,877 of JAFXDB010000094.1, forward strand.
TAATCCTTCTGGTTGCGCTCGATCTGCTTCTTGACCCGCGCCTGCACCTGCTTCTCCACGCCCACCAGCTCGATCTCCCGGGCCAGAATGGTGCAGAGCGTGTCCAGACGCTCGCCCACATCGGTCTTCTCCAGCACCTGCTGGCGATCCTCCAGGCGGGTCAGGACATTGGCGGCGATGATATCGGCAATCTGCGCCGCATCCTCCACCTCGCGGATGGAAGCCATCGTTTCCTGGCTGACGCGCTGGCTGGCCTGGCCGTACTCCTCGAAGAACTCCTTCACCGAGCGCACCAGGGCCAGCAGCTCAATCTCATCCATCGTGCAGGTATCCTCCACCTGGCGAATATCCGCCATGAAGCAGGGATCGTCCTGCACCATCTTCTCAATGGCGGCGCGCTTCTCGCCCTCCACCAGCACACGCAGGGTATCGCCGGGCAGATTCATCACCTGACGGATGACGGCCACCGTACCCATCCGGCACAGATCCTCCGCCACCGGCTCCTCGATCTCCGTATCCAGCTGCGCGGTGAGGAAGATGCGCTGATCGGTCGCCATCGCCTTCTCCAGCGCAGTCACCGAGCGCGGACGCCCCACATCAAAGTGCAGCACCATATAAGGGAACACCATCAGTCCGCGCAGCGCCAGCACAGGCATCCGGACTGTCTTTTTCTTTGCCATATTGCCTCCTGATCCCATGCCGCCGCCTCCCGCCAATAACATCGGGCGCAAACGGCCATGTCACACCGGAACACAAACAGATTCCGGCAAGCCTATTATACATAGAAAGCACGTTTTTGCAAGGGTTTTCTTCATTATATTACAACTTATCCCCCATCGCTTGCAAACGGAGGCATTTCTGCGCAGATCAGCCCCCGCCTTCATCCCCTTTCATCATGTCCGTCCGGCGTCGCTCTCCTCCTTCCGCAGTGACCGACTTCTTTTCCGCATTATGTCCTCTGCGAACATTTTTCATCCCACCGCCATCGGCAGCTCCCCTCATTTGTCGTATCCGGTCGCAAAGAAGCCATATGTTTGTGAATTTTTCCACGAACCCCATTTCCACATCCTGTGCAAAGAAAGTACGCATTGATATTGCAATATACAACATATTGTGATAGAATATCCCCTGCGAGGCCCTGCAGAGATTTCGCATCGCCCCGTGCTTTTGCTTTCATATCGAACCGACAGGAGGCAAACCATGTATCATTTTGAGCAGTGGAACGGTTTTGACGGCTTCCTCTGGAAGGAAGAGGTCAACGTCCGCGACTTTATTCAGCATAATTACCGCCCCTACACCGGGGACGCGTCCTTCCTGGTAGGCCCCACCGAGGCTACCGACAAGCTCTGGGACGCGCTGCAGAAGCTGCAGAAGAAGGAGCGCGCCCAGGGCGGCGTCCTGGACATGGATACCCACGTCGTGTCCTCCCTGACCAGCCACGGGCCGGGCTATATCTCCGAGGAGCTGAAGGAGCTGGAGAAGGTTGTCGGCCTGCAGACGGACAAGCCACTCAAGCGCGCCTTCATGCCCTTCGGCGGCATCCGCATGGCCATCGACAGCTGCAAGCAGGCGGGTTATGAGCCCGACCCGGAGCTGCAGCGCATCTTCACCGAATACCACCTGACCCACTCCGACGCGGTGTTCCAGGCCTACACGCCGGAAATGCGCGCCGCCCGCAAGAGCCATATCATCACCGGCCTGCCGGACACCTACGGCCGCGGCCGCATCGTGGGCGACTACCGCCGCGTGGCGCTCTACGGCATCGACGTGCTGATCGCCGAGAAGAAGAAGGACTTCAGCAACTGCGGCACCGGCACCATGACCGACGAGGTCATCCGCCAGCGGCAGGAGATCACCCAGCAGATCAACGCCCTGAAGGACATGAAGGTGATGGCGGAGAAGTACGGCTACGACATCTCCCGTCCCGCCGCCAATGCCCGCGAGGCTTTCCAGTGGGTGTACTTCGGTTACCTGGCCGCCATCAAGACCCAGAATGGCGCCGCCATGTCCGTGGGCCGCATCTCCACGTTCCTGGATATCTATGTGGAGCGCGATATGGAGCGCGGACTCCTCACCGAGGAGGAAGCCCAGGAGCTGGTGGATCACATGGTGATGAAGTTCCGCATGGTCAAGTTTGCCCGCATCCAGAGCTATCAGCAGCTCTTCTCCGGCGACCCCGTGTGGGCGACCCTGGCCGTGGGCGGCACGGGCCTGGACGGCCGTCCCCTGGTGACGAAGAACGACTTCCGCTTCCTGCATACGCTGGAAAACATGGGCCCCTCCCCGGAGCCCAACATGACCATCCTCTACGCTTCCACCCTCCCCCAGGGCTTCCGCGAATACTGCGCCCACATCTCCATCACCACCTCCTCCGTGCAGTATGAGAACGACGAGGTGATGAAGCCCGTCTGGGGCGACGATTACAGCATCTGCTGCTGCGTCTCCGCCACGCAGACGGGCAAGGAGATCCAGTTCTTCGGCGCCCGCGCCAACCTGCTCAAGGCGCTGCTGTACGCCATCAACGGCGGCATCGACGAGAAGAGCCGCCAGCAGGTGGCCCCGCCCTACCGCGCCATCACCTCCGAATACCTCACCTGGGACGAGGTCAAGCCTGCCTATCTCCGCATGCTGGACTGGCTGGCCGGGCTGTATGTCAACACGCTCAACCTTATCCATTACATGCACGACAAATACTATTACGAGGCTGCGGAGATGGCGCTGATCGACACGGATGTGCGGCGCTCCTTCGCCACGGGCATCGCCGGCTTCTCTCACTGCGTGGACTCCATCAGCGCGCTGAAATATGCCCGCGTCCGCGCCATCCGCGATGAGGACGACGGCATGGTCACCGGTTTTGAAACCGTGGGCGACTTCCCCAAATACGGCAACGACGATGATCGTGCGGACGAGATCGCCCAGTGGCTGCTCAAGACCTTCATTGACATGGTGAAGAAGCAGCATACCTACCGCGATTCCGAGCCCTCCACCTCCATCCTGACCATTACCTCCAACGTCGTGTACGGCAAAGCCACCGGCGCCACCCCCGACGGCCGCAAGGACGGCGCGCCCATGGCTCCCGGCGGCAATCCCTCCTACGGCGCGGAGCAGAACGGCCTCATCGCCTCCCTCAACTCCGCCGCCAAGCTCCCCTATACCTGGGCCCTGGACGGCATCTCCATCACCCAGACCATCAACCCCGATTCCCTGGGCCAAAGCGATGACGAGCGCGTGGAAAACCTGGTGCAGCTGCTGGACGGCTACTTCGAGTCCCCCGCCCACCATCTGAACGTCAACGTCTTCGGCCGCGAGAAGCTCATCGACGCCATGGAGCATCCGGAGAAGGAGGAGTACGCCAACTTCACCATCCGCGTGTCCGGCTACGCGGTCAAGTTCATTGACCTCACCCGTGAGCAGCAGCTGGACGTCATCGCCCGCACCTGCCACGGCGCCATGTAACGCAAAAGCGCGTCCGACCTCCGGGTTGGATGCGCTTTGTGTTGTAAAATGATGATTTACTTTCTCCGCTGAATCGGCTATAATGTTGGTGACAACGATGACAAGGAGGCGCGCAGGATATGAGCAGTCTGATCGGCCGCATCCATTCCTTTGAGACCTTCGCCCTGGTGGACGGCCCCGGCATCCGCTGCGCCGTATTTCTCCACGGGTGCGCCCTGCGGTGCAAATACTGCCACAACCCCGACACCTGGCACCCCTGCGACAGGCTCATCCACATGACGCCCGCAGAGCTGCGCCAGAAGCTGGTTCGCTACAGGAATTACTGGAAGAAAAACGGCGGCGTCACCTTCTCCGGCGGCGAGCCGCTTCTGCAGATGGACTTTGTTACCGAAACCTTCCGGCTGCTGAAGAAGGACGGCGTACACACCGCCATCGACACCGCCGGTCAGCCCTTTTCTCCCAAGGATCCGGACTGGATGAATCGCTTCGATGCGCTGATGAACGTCACCGACCTGGTCATCCTGGACCTGAAGCAGTTCGACGATCAGCTCCACCGCGATCTGACCGGCTACGGCAACCAGAACATCCTCGCCATGGCACAGTACCTGTCATCCCGGGGCAAGGACATGTGGATCCGGCACGTCCTCGTCCCCGGCGTCACCGATGATGAGGTCGATCTGACCAATATGAGCACCTTCATCTCCACGCTGAACACCGTCCGGCGCGTGGAGATCCTGCCCTATCACACCCTCGGCCTGAGCAAATGGCGTCAGCTGGGCCTTGAGTACCCGCTGGAAGGCGTCCGTACCCCGACGGAGGAGGAAATCCGCCGCGCCGAGGACATCCTGAACGTCAACGCTTATCAAGACTGGCTCCTGCCCGATGCACATCAATGAAGAAAATCGGCTCTTCACGGAAAGTTAGGAAATGGTTTGTTTGACATGGCGCAGACACCTTCACCGCCATTGCGGCTGCATCGAAGCCATGAAGGGAAAACTCGGCGTCTTTGCGGAGGGTTGCGCCCTCGTTCTTATTCTTTCATGCACCCCTCCGCAACGTCGCCGCCCCGATATGCAGCCGCCTTTCCGACATGTTAGGAGCACGGGGGGGATCGGGGGGAAGCACCGGTTGCTTCCCGAATAGGAAAAAGCGCCTTTGCGCCGCTTTCGGCGGGCGAAAGCGGCTTCCCACTTACAGCGTTGGTCATTCCCCAAGAAAACGTGAAGAACCAGAAAATCCCCGCCTCCATTGTCGGAAGCGGGGTTATTCTTCATTTTGGGGAATCCATCAGCCCACGCTGGGCTCCGGCAGGGTACCGAGGCTTTCCGGGGCACTCTCTGCACGGCGGCTGCGGCCCTTCTTGCGGCGCTGGCCCAGGGTCAGCACCGGCGCCTCCTCGCCCCGCACGGACGCAGGGGTAATGGTGCAGGCGCTGACGTCCTTGCGGCTGGGAAGGTCGAACATGGTGTCCAGCATCACGTCCTCGATGATGGCGCGCAGGCCGCGGGCACCGCACTTGCGCTCGATGGCCATGTGCGCGATGGCGCGCACAGCCTCCTCCTCGAAGGTCAGCTCGATCCCATCCAGGGCCAGCAGCTTCTGGTACTGCTTGCAAAGGGCATTCTTGGGCTCGGTGAGGATCTTCACCAGCGCGTCCTCATCCAGGGCGTCCAGGGTCACCGTGATGGGCAGACGGCCCACAAACTCGGGGATCAGGCCAAACTTGGTCAGATCCTCGGGGCGCATGTCGCGCAGGGCCTTGGTGACGTTGGGGTCGCGGTTGCTGCGGACCTCCGCGCCAAAGCCCAGGTTCTTCTTGCCCGTGCGGCTCTCGATGATGGGCACGATGCCGTCAAAGGCGCCGCCGCAGATGAAGAGGATGTTGGTGGTGTCGATCTGCAGCAGCTCCTGGTGGGGATGCTTACGGCCGCCCGTGGGGGGGACGGAAGCCACCGTGCCCTCCAGGATCTTCAGCAGCGCCTGCTGCACACCCTCGCCGGACACGTCGCGGGTGATGGAGGGGTTTTCGGACTTGCGGGCGATCTTGTCGATCTCGTCGATGTAGATGATGCCGCGCTGGGCCAGCTCAATATCGCCCTCGGCAGCCTGGATGAGGCGCAGGAGGATGTTCTCCACGTCCTCGCCCACGTAGCCCGCCTCGGTGAGGCTGGTGGCGTCCGCGATGGCGAAGGGCACATGCAGCAGCCTTGCCAGTGTCTGGGCCAGGAAGGTCTTGCCGCAGCCGGTGGGGCCGACCATGAGGATGTTGGACTTCTGAAGCTCCACGCCGTCGCGGCTGGCAGGCTGGTTGATGCGCTTGTAGTGGTTGTAGACCGCCACGCACAGGGCCCGCTTGGCCTGTTCCTGGCCGATAACATAGTCATCCAGGATGCTCTTCATCTCCGCCGGGGTGGGCAGACCGCTGCTTCGCCCGGTTTCCTGGGGCATATCCTGGGCAATGATCTCCTGGCACAGCAGAATGCAGTCATTGCAGATGCCCGCCTCCGGCCCCTGCACAAAGCGCAGCGCCTGGTCATAGGGCTTGCCGCAGAAGCTGCAGCGGCGCGTCTTCAGCATGGACTGCTTGATATCGTCATTAGACATTGATTTACCTCATTATTCTTGCGTCCGCCCCGGGACACGCCGCATGGCAGCCCGGGGTGATGAAATAGCGGATGCAGCTGTCAGCCTCAGACCTTCTGCCGGGGCTGGATGATCTCGTCGATGATGCCGTACTTCAGCGCTTCCTCAGCGGTGAGGAAGTGGTCGCGCTCCAGGTCGCGGCGGATGGTCTCGATGTCCTGACCGGTCATCTCGGCCTTCATGCGGGTCATCTTCTCCTTCGTGCGGATCAGCCACTCGGCGTGGATGGCCACGTCCGTCGCCTGACCCTTGGCGCCGCCCAGGGGCTGGTGGATCATGACCTCGCTGTTGGGCAGGGCGCAGCGCTTGCCCTTCTGGCCCGCCATGAGCAGGAACGCGCCCATGGACGCCGCCATGCCGATGCACACGGTGCGCACCTGGGGCTTGATGTACTGCATGGTATCGTAGATGGCCATGCCCGCGGTGACGGAGCCGCCGGGGCTGTTGATGTACAGGCAGATGTCCGCGTCGGGGTCTTCCATCTCCAGGAAGAGCATCTGCGCCACAACAGTGTTGGCCACATCGTCGTCGATCTCGCCGCCGAGGAAGATGATGCGATCCTTCAGCAGGCGGGAGTAGATGTCGTAGGAGCGCTCACCACGGTTGGTCTGCTCAACAACATAGGGAATCAGCGGCATGGGGTGTCCTCCTGTATCTCGTTCTTGGTGTGTGTGCGGCGGCGGTCATCCGCAGCGTTCCCGTCACGACCCAACGCGCAGGGCGCAGATGATTCTCGCCGTCCCACGTATTATATGGCCGCCGACAGGCATTTATGCCTCCCGCTGCCGGAAAAACGCGGGAGAAACGCGCAGCAGGACATTCCTGCACCGCATCCTCCCGCGTTTTCCATCTATTCCGACGCACCGCGTGATGCGCCTTGCGCCGGTGTATTGATTTTTCCTGTTCAGAGGGGATGATTATTCCGCGTCGGTCTCCTCAGCGGTCTCCTCAGCCTCCTCGGCCTTCTCGGTGACGGCAGCGCCGGCCTTGAGCAGGTCGCAGACCTTCTGGATGGCGGCGGTGTCGGTCAGGTAGCCGCGCTGCTCCTCGGTCAGGGAAGCGGTGAACTCCTCCACCTCGCGGCCCATGCGCTCAGCCTGCTGGGCAATCTGAGCGTTGACCTCATCCTCGTCGGGCTCCAGCGCCTCCGCCTTGCGGATGGCCTCCAGCACCAGCTCGATCTTGGCGCGCTGCTCGCCCTGATCCTTGTACTGCTCCGCCAGCTGCTCACGGGTCTGGCCGGTGTACTTCAGGTAGTCCTCCATGCGCAGGCCCTGCATCATCATGCGGTACTCCATGTCGCGCAGGATGTAGGAGACCTGCTCCTGCACCATGGACTCGGGGATCTCCACGGTGGCGTTGGCGGTGGCGGCCTCGATCAGGGCGTTCTCGACAGTCACGTCGAAGTTGCGCTGAGCGCGCTCCTCCAGCTGCTTGCGGATGTCGGCACGGTACTCGTCCACGGTGTCGAAGCTCTTGTCCTGGGCGAAATCGTCGTCCAGCTCGGGCACCTCGGTGTAGGTGATGCTGTTGACCTTGACGTGGAACACGGCGTCCTTGCCGGCCAGCTCCTCGGAGTGGTACTGCTCGGGGAACTTGACCTGCAGGTCCTTCTCCTCGCCGATGGCCATGCCGACCATCTGCTCCTCAAAGCCGGGGATGAACTGGCCGGAGCCGATCGTCAGGGTCTGGCCCTGGGCGGTGCCGCCCTGGAAGGCCACGCCGTCCACGGAACCGGCGTAGTCCAGGTTCACGGTGTCGTTGTAATCAACGGTGCGGTCGGTGACGTCGATGGTGCGAGCGGCAGCCTTCAGTTCCTGCTGGATGCGCTCGTCGATCTCCTCGTCCTCCACCACATGCTTGGGCTCGACCTCAACGGTCAGGGCCTTGTACTCGCCCAGCTCGACCTCGGGACGCACATCCACCTCGATGGCGAAGGTCATGTCCTCGCCGCGCTTGTACTCGCCCATGTCCACCATGGAGGGCTGGCCGACGGGCTTCAGCTCATTCTCCTCGATGGCCGCGCTGTACACCTCGGGGAAGACGATGTCCAGCGCATCCTCGACGAACACGAAGGGGCCGTACATATTCTCGATCACATTGCGGGGAGCCTTGCCCTTGCGGAAGCCGGGGACATTGATCTTGCCGCGGTTCTGCAGGTAGGCCTTGCTCATGGCGTTCTCAAACTGCTCAGCAGGCACGGTGAAGTTCAGCTTCACACGGCAGCCGGAAATCTTCTCGATGGTGGTCATGGTTCATTCCTCCTGAATCTCTTCACAGGCGCTCCGGCGCCCGGTACATGCGGATTTCTTTACGCACGGCATATATTTTATCACATCTCCACCGCCGTTGCAAGGGTTTTCCGTTGAATTTTCAGCTTTTCACGCCTCTTTTTGCGTCTCTTTTTGCGTCTTCCTCTGCGTTTCCTTTTGACATTTTGGCCTTGATGCTATATCATTGAAGGGAACAGGGCGATTTGCCTCCCATTCCCCTGCCGATTCCGACACAAGCGAGGATATCCGATGAATATCAACAACCTGACCCTGCTGGCGACGGCCGCCTTCGGCCTGGAGGGCGTGGTGGCCGCCGAGCTCAAGCGCCTGGGCATGAAGGACGTGCGCGGCGAGATCGGCGGCGCGCGCTTCACCGGCAGCCTCACCGACGCATTCCTGTGCAACCTGCGCCTGCGCTGCGCTGACCGCGTGCTGATCATCCTGGACGAGCGCGAGTGCCGCACCTTTGAGGAGCTGTTCCAGTTCGTCAGGACACAGCCCTGGGAGCAGCTTCTTCCTCCGGACGCGAAGATCAACGTCTCCGGTAAATGCGCCCGCAGCCAGCTCATGTCCATCCGCGACTGCCAGGCCATCACCAAGAAGGCCATCATCGAGCGGCTGAAGGAGAAGACCCGCCGCACGGTGTTCCCGGAGACAGGCGAAGTCTACCCCATTGAGATTGCCCTGCACTCCGACATGGCCCGCCTGACGCTGGACACCAGCGGCGAAGCCCTCAACCGCCGCGGCTACCGCACCTGGAACGGCGAGGCGCCCCTGCGCGAGACCCTGGCCGCGACCCTGGTGGAGCTGTCCACCTGGCGGCCCGGCATGCGGCTGCACGACCCCTGCTGCGGCACGGGAACGCTGCTGATCGAGGCCGCGTTCCGCCAGAGCCACCGGGCCCCCGGCCTCACGCGGCACTTCGCCATGGAGCGCTTCGGCTTCTTCCCCGCAGAGGAATGCGAGGACATCCGCCGCACCTGCCAGGAGGACTTCATGCCCGAACGCATCAGCGGCATTTCCGGCTCCGACATCGACCCCGCCGCCCTTGACCTGGCTGCCCGCCATGTGAAGCAGGCTGGCCTGGCCGGGAAGATCGAATTGACCAACGTCCCCCTGCAGCTGCTGCAGCTGACAGGCGAGCTCGGCGTGTTCCTGTGCAACCCGCCCTACGGCGAGCGCCTGTCCGACCGCAACAGCTGCCAGAAGCTCTACCGGGAGATGCACAAGCTCCTCCAGCGCCACCCCGGCTGGAGCCTGTGCGCCATCTCCTCCGACCCCATGTTTGAGCGCGCCTTCGGCAAAAAGGCAGACAAGAAGCGCCGCCTCTACAACGGACGTCTGGAATGTGAATTCCTCATCTACAAATAAAGGAGGTATCCCCCATGTCCAAGCCCTACACCATGGAACCCGGCTTCTACGTCCCCGCGAATGACCGCTATGCCAGCATGCAGTATGCCCGCTGCGGCAAGTCCGGCCTGAAGCTGCCCCGCGTATCTCTGGGACTGTGGAACAACTTCGGCTCCGTCAACGTCCACGAGAACGCCCGGCAGATGCTGCTCACGGCCTTCGACCTGGGGATCACCCACTTCGACCTGGCCAACAACTACGGCCCCCTGCCCGGCAGCGCCGAGGAGACCCTTGGCCGTGTGCTGAGGAGCGACCTGGGCCGCTACCGCGACGAAATGTGTATCTCCACCAAGGCGGGCTACACCATGTGGCCCGGCCCCTACGGTGACTGGGGCAGCCGCAAGTACCTCATCAGCAGCCTTGATCAGAGCCTCCGCCGCATGAAGGTCGATTACGTTGACATCTTCTACCATCATCGTCCCGATCCCAAC
>JAFXDB010000095.1 GCA_017516305.1 Clostridia bacterium
ACGGGGGCATAGGGCGGGGCGATCTCCGGGGGCTGCGGAGCGGGGGCCTGCTGGGGCTCCTCCCACAGACCGGGGGCCTGCTTCACGTCCAGGCCGGCAAATACGCCCAGCTGCAGCAGTGCCTCGCCCACGGCCAGGATGCTGCCGTGGTTCATGGGATACCGGCGGGAATCGGCGCGGCTGTTGATGGTCACGCCGTCCACGGCCACGGGACAGCCCCGGCGGGGGTAGATGTACAGGCCCTTGCCGTTGCGGAAGGCGAAGTCCAGATGCTGCGCCACCACGTCCGTCACCGGGACAACGATATCGCATGTGCGCACGAAGCCCAGCACGCCCTCGGGGGGCACGGGGATGGTTTCGCCCTCCTTCAGCTCACTGGAGCCCTGCAGCACCGTCAGGATACCAATGGTACCGGCGTCTGGCAGGGCCTTGATGCGCCTGGCCGTTGCCCGGCGATCCTTGCGCAGCCAGCCGAAGGAGCGCAGCACGATCACCACGCCCAGGAAGGTGAACACATAGCGCATAAGCTTGGAGAGAATCTCAAAATCGAGGGGGATCATGGCCGCCGATGCTCCTTTCGGGCAGGATGTCCGGGAATGAGCACCGCCTTCTCCGCGCAGTTCCGCAGGAGAAGGCGGCTTTGTCATAAGGTGCAGATTTTCAGGCGTCAGAGGACATCGCGCAGGCTGGCCAGCAGGGGCGCCAGGTCGCCGGTGACGATGGCGGGGTCGCGCTTGACGGAGATGGTCAGGTTGCCGGGCTTGAGGATGGTCTGGGCGGCGTCCAGCAGATCCTCCGGGGTCATATCGGCCAGCTGGATGTGCTGCGCATCCAGGTCGGCGGCGGAGGTATCCCCGCTCACCCAGGCCCAGCCGGCCAGCTCGTTCATTTCGCCCACGCTGTCCTGTACCAGGGTGTTGGCGGTGAGGAACATGGCCCGCGCCTGCTCCAGGCGCACGGGGCGGATATAGACCGTCAGGCGGCGCAGATACGCAAATACCTTGCGCAGGCTCTCCACCAGATATTCCTGCCGCACGTCCCAGCGGATGACCAGGCGGCGGAAGGCGCCCGTCTCCTGCAGGAAGGATTCGATCTCCGCCACCAGCCCTTCTTCCTCCCGCAGGGCCTGGAAGAGCAGGCTGTCGCAGCTGCCGCCGGTGACCATGTCCAGCACCTGGGCGGCCAGGGGATTGACGGCGTCCGGGTCGATATCGAAGGCCAGGTGAACGCTGGCCTGTCCGCCCTCCTCGTCCCAGACAAGGTCGCTTTCCCCGTCGCGCAGGGTGAAGCCCAGGGGCAGCGGCTGCTCAAAGGGCGGCTCGTCGGTGTAATTGGTCAGCTCGGAGAACGCTTCAATGGCGGCGTCCTCCATGCCGTCGGAGAAGTTGCCCGTCAGCACCAGGCAGGCGTTCTGCGGCTGGAAGATCAGCTGCTGCCAGTTGAAGATGGTGAATTCGTCCATGCTGGCGATGGATTCCGCCGTGCCCATGCGGGGGAAGGCGCCGGTGGGGGTCTCGCGCCAGGCGGCGTCCACCGCAGCGTCGAAGTCGTCCTCCTCCTGCTCGATCTGCCGCAGCACCACCTGCTTCTCCCGGGCGATCTGCTCCGCCGTCCAGGGTGTGCGGGCAAAGAAGCGGGTAAAGAGATCCAGCGCGCCGTCGAAGAACCGGGGCAGCACCGTCATCCGGAACACGATGGCCTCCGCGGCGGTCATGCCGTCCATCTCCGCGCCGAAACGGTTGAGGGTGCGCTGCAGCTGGTCGTGATCCAGTCCGCCCAGGCCGCGGAAGCACAGATGCTCCAGCAGGTGGCTCACGCCCTGGGATTCCTCGGTCTCATACACCGGGCCGCCCTTGAGGTACAGGCCGAATTCGATGCCGTGCAGATGGGGCTGATGCCAGCAAAGCAGGGTCATGCCGTTGTCCAGCAGGTGTTCACAGATGGCGGACATGGACGTCATCTCCTTATTGTCATCTTTCGTTCCTTCTATTATACAGGATTTTGCCTTCCCTGGCAAGAGGGCGAGGAATTTACATATTTGTCACACAAAACATGTTTACATAGTGGAATAGTATGGTATAATGAGATCAAAAGAAAGGAGCTGATCCCATGAGGAATAAGCTGAGGAACAAGATGCGTATGCTGCTGCTGGCGCTGCTGGTGCTGGCGTTGACGATCCCCGCCGCGGCGATGGCGGACGAGGAGGATCGGCTGGAAATGAAGGCCTACTGGGGCATCGTGGGTGTGCAGGACGGCTCCGTCCTGGCCCGGGCGATGAACGGCGAGGCGATCCCGCTGGCGGAGCTGACCGCCGTGACGGCGCAGGAGCTGATGGCCTTTGCCCACACGAATCAGCTGCCCATCGACATGGCGCGCCATGGCTGGTACGAGGCCATCGCCGCCGCCCTGCGCCTGCAGGGCACGGATGATGCGACCTTGAGCCTGTTCCTGTCCATGCAGGAGAACGGGCAGGACAAGGCCGCCAATGAGGAACGCCGCACCATCCGCCGGGGTCTGACGGAAGCGGACGTCCGCCGCATCGCCCAGGAAAACGGTCTGCCCGGCGGCTTTGTGGCCTGGCTGCTGCTGGACGACGAGTGGCACGAGGGCGAATGGGACGACGCGGATGACTGGCGCGAGGGCCGCAGCGGCTGGGTCTTTGACGACCACGCCTATGCCAAAGAAATGCGCGAAACCTACGGCGACGCGGTGACCGACGACGACGTGGAGCGCGTGCTGCGGCAGAACGGCATCCGGTATGATGACTGAGGCATTGGTATAGCGACAAAAAGAGGCTCTTCACGGAAAGTTAGGGAATATGAAAGGGGATAGGGTGCTGTTCTCTTCCCAGCCAGCGTGGCTGCATCGAAGCCATGAAGAGGAAGATGCGGCGTCTTTGCGGAGGGTTGCGCCTTCGCTCTGATTCATTCAAGCAACCCTCCGCAACGTCGCCGCCCCGATATGCAGCCGCCTTTCCCACACCTCAGGGGCAGGAGGGGGACGGGGGGAAAGATCTGTTAGCTTTTCCGAATAGGAAAAAGCGCCTTTGCGCCGCTTTCGGCGGGCGAAAGCGGCTTCCAACTTGCGGTTCGGAGTAGTATTGAGAAAACGCGAAAATGTAGTCCCTAACAAAACGTGAAGAACCCAAAAAGAGAGCGGCCCTGCCGGAAATGGCGGGGTCGCTCCTTTGCATATTCAGTTCCGGCAGAAATCCAGCAGCATCTGCTGCAGCTCCTGCATGGTGGCGGCGCGCATGTCGGCCTGGGCGTACTCGGCGTCGTTTCCGTAGCCGAAGCAGGCGGCGATGGTCTTGAGGCCGTTGTCCCGTCCGGCGCGGATGTCGCCCAGGCGGTCGCCCACCATGACGGCGCGTTCAGGCTGCAGCTCTGCCAGCAGCAGGGCCAGGTTCTGCGTCTTCGTGCGCTCCGGGTGGCTGGCGACGGTGCGCAGGAACACGCCGTGGAGGCCGAAAACGTCCTTGCACAGGGTCAAATAGGGCGCGGTGCCGTTGGAGACGATGCACATCTCCGCGTGGGGCGCCAGGGCGGTCAGCAGCTCCTTGGCGCCGGGGAAGAGGCGGTTGACCTGCGGCACCAGGGACAGCGCGCATTCCAGGCGGACGCGGCAGTACTCCGTCAGGCGTTCCGCCGGGACGCCCAGCATCGGCGCAGCTTCCTCAAAGGTGGGGCCGTTGCAGCGGCGCAGGGTCGCTTCCGGTACGGCGGGGAGGCCCAGGCGCTCCAGCGCCATGCGGTTTTCATGGATGCACAGCGCCATGCTGTCGCAAAGGGTGCCGTCCCAGTCGAAGAAGATGACGGGCTTTTTCATGCAGCGTCCCCCTTGAGCAGCCAGCGCTTGGTGAAGTAGTTCCACACCATCACCAGGCCCGTGGCGATGACCTTGTTGACCATCCACACCTGCAGGGTGAAGCCGAAGATGGTCACAAGGGCCGCGTCCTCGCCGAAGAGGGCCGTCAGCACCCACATGATGCCCCAGTTGAGGAAGAAGCCCATGCCGCTGGTGACGACAAAGCCCAGCTGCGCGGTGCGGGAACCCTCCTTGGCGCCGGAAAAGACCCACTTGACGCACAGGAGGTAGTTGAAAAAGACGCTGATGAGGAAGGAGACGGGCGTCGCGATCAGCACGTCCCAGCCCAGCCAGGCTTTGAGGACGTACAGCGCGGCGTACTCAATGACGGTACAGACGCCGCCGGTGAGGATAAAGCGGAGGATCTCTTTCAGTCGGTTGCTCACATTATGCCTTCTTTTCCACGATTTTGACATTGGACTCGCCGAATGCATTCACAAGCCGGGACAGGCAGCCTTCGCTTCCGTCGCACCACTGGATGCGCGGCAGCAGGAAGGTCAGCTTTTCTGCCGGGACGTGCAGGTACACGGGGATGCTGCCCGGGTGGAGGGAGAGGTGATGCACAGCCTCGTCCATGCGGGGGCGCTCCAGCTGGATGAAGAGCTTGCGCGGGGCCTCGCTGGCCAGCTGCGCGTCGGTTTTCTGCGGTGCGGCGGGCTGGCGGTGAGGAACGGGGGGATTTGGAATCTGGTCAGTGGCCCTCGCGGGAGCGGGGACATGGTCACGGACGGCGATGCGGGGCGGACGGTTCGCGGCGTTTTTGCTCTCCTCCTCCCAGCTTTCCAGAGGGGTGAGGCGATCCACCAGGAGCTTGGGGGCCTCCTCCTCGCGGATGGAGAGCTTGCCGCTGAGGACGACCAGGTCGTCCGGGGCCATCATGCCCTGATACTTTTCGTATACCTTGGGGAAGACGAGGCACTCGATCTGCCCGGTCAGGTCTTCCAGGGTGATGAAGCCCATGTAGGCGCCCTTCTTGGTGGCCTTGCCCTTGACCTCGGTGAGGATGCCGGCCATCTCCACAAACATGCCGTCCATTTCCAGGCCGTGGTCGTCGCGTTCCTCCAGGCCCTCCAGCTGGGCGGTGGTGAAGGGGAATTTGCGCAGCAGCTCGCGGTAATCGTCCAGGGGGTGACCGGTGATGTACACGCCGGAAATCTCCTTCTCCATGGCCAGCTTCTGCCGGGAGGGGAAGTCCGGCAGGCGGGGCAGCCCGCGGGTTTCTTCGATGACGGGAGCGGAATCGCCGAAGGCCATGTCGAACAGGGAAAGCTGTCCGTCCACGTTGGATTTGCGGCGGCTGATGGCCGCGTCCATGGCGGATTCAAACACAGCCAGCATCTGCGGGCGGTTTGCGCCGGTGTAGTCAAAGGCGCCGGCCTTGATGAGGCTTTCCACCACGCGCTTGTTGCATTCGGCGGTGTCAATGCGGGAGCAGAAGTCGAAGATATCCTTGTAGGGCTTCTCCTGGCGCTCGCGCATGATGGCTTCCACCGCGCCTGCGCCCACGCCCTTCACTGCGCCCAGGCCGAAGAGGATGCACAGCTCGCCCGTGGCGGGATCGCGGGTAACGGCGAATTTCCAGCCGGAGCGGTTCACGTCCGGCGGCAGTACCTGGATGCCCTGGCTGCGGCAGTACTGGATGTACCCGGCGATCTTGCCGGAGTTGCCGTAGACGGAGTTGAGGATGGCGGCCATGAAGGGCACAGGATGGTGCTTCTTGAGCCACCCTGTCTGCACGGCGACCACGGCGTAAGCCGCCGCGTGGGATTTGTTGAATGCATAGGACGCGAAGGCGGTCATATCGTCGTAGATCTTGTTGGCGACGGCCTCCGGCACGCCGTTGCGCACGCATCCGGGCACGTCGATGGAGCCGTCCTCGTTCACCTTGCCGTGGACGAAGTACTCGCGCTCCTGCATCATGATCTTGTGCTTCTTCTTCGCCATCGCGCGGCGCACCAGGTCGCTGCGGCCGTAGGAGTAGCCGGCCAGGTCGCGCACGATCTGCATCACCTGCTCCTGGTACACCATGCAGCCGTAGGTGACGTCCAGGATGGGCTTCAATTTTTCCGTTTCATAATGCACGGAGGCGGGGTTGTGCTTGCCCTCGATGTAGCGGGGAATGGATTCCATGGGGCCGGGACGGTAGAGGGAAATGGCGGCGATGATGTCCTCGAAGTTACCGGGCTTCATGTTGGTCAGGAAGGTACGCATGCCGCCGCCTTCCAGCTGGAACACGCCGTCGGTGTCGCCGGCGGAGATCATTTCGTATACCGCCGCGTCGTCCATGGGGATCTCCTCGGGGGTCATGTCCACACCCATTTCGCGCATCATGTCCAGCGCGTCCCGGATGACGGTGAGCGTCCGCAGGCCCAGGAAGTCCATCTTCAGCAGGCCCAGCTGCTCGATGGTGCCCATGGGATACTGGGTGGTGATGACCTCGTCATTGCGCTGCAGGGGCACGAACTCCACCACGGGCTTGCCGGTGATCAGCACGCCTGCCGCGTGGGTGGAAGCATGGCGCGGCATGCC
>JAFXDB010000096.1 GCA_017516305.1 Clostridia bacterium
AGTTGCTGATCTCCCCGCGCAGCCTCACGCTCCGCAGCGTCGGGTCAGCCGCCAGCGTCCGCCGGTCGTATTCGTTGAGGTCGCTGACCTCGATGATCCATTCGGGCAAGGGGCGACCTCCTTTCCGTATCTGTCAGCGATCAGCCCAGGAGCTTTTCCGCCGCCTCCACCGTGTTTTCCAGCAGCATGGTGATGGTCATGCGACCCACGCCGCCGGGAACGGGGGTAATGAACCCCGCCACTTCCTTCACGTTCTCGAAGTCCACGTCGCCCACGACCTTGCCGTTTTCCAGCCGGTTGATGCCCACGTCGATGACGATGGCGCCGGGCTTGACCATGTCGGCGGTGATGAAATGCGCCTTGCCCACGGCGGCCACCAGCACATCCGCGCGGCGGGTGTGGGCGGCCAGGTCAGCCGTGCGGCTGTGGCACATGGTGACGGTGCAGTTCTGCTGCAGGAGCAGCATCGCCATGGGCTTGCCGACGATGTTGCTGCGGCCCACGACCACGGCCTCCTTGCCGGAGAGGTTCACGCCCGTGCGGCGGATCATCTCCAGCGCGCCCTTGGGAGTGCAGGCCACCACGCCGGTCAGGCCGTTCATGAGCTTACCGGCGTTCTGGATGTGGAAGCCGTCCACGTCCTTCTCCGGGACGATGACCGCCAGGGCCGCCGCCTCGTCCAGGTGCTTCGGCAGGGGCAGCTGCACGAGGATGCCGTGGATGCTGTCATCCGCGTTGAGGGCGCGGATCTGCGCTTCCAGCTCCTGCTGGGTCGTATTCTCGGGCATGCGGATGGTGACGGAGTGAATGCCCACCTGCTCGCAGCCGATTCCTTTGTTGCGGACGTAGATCTGGCTGGCCGGGTCCTCGCCCACCAGGATCACCGCCAGGCCGAGGTGGACGCCCTTTTCCTTCAAGGCAGCAACGCGCTGGGCGATTTCCGCCCGCAGCGCATCGGACATGAGCTTGCCGTCAAGCAGCTGTGCAGACATGTGTTTTTCCTCCATCATAGCATCATTTCGTAGCATTGATAAGCCGACACGCGGCGGAAGCCCAGGGCCGTCATGACGGCGGTCTCCTCCGGCGCGGCAAAATAGGTCAGATGACCGGCGTCCTCCTCCGCCGCGGCATTCAGGCAGGCGGTCAGCAGCGCCCGGTGAACGGCCTCATCATAGCCGTCCCGGTACTGAAAGCCGAAGATCTCCGGCAGGCGCGCATCCCGCATGCAGGCTGCTGCGCCGAGCCCGTCCGCCGTGACAAAAAGCAGCCAGCGGGCCATGCTTTCAGCGATGCGCCCGGCGTTCCAGTACATGCCCTCGTCCGTCCACAGGGCGGAAAAGGCATCATAGTTATCCTTACAGACCGGCATCACCAGCCTTTCCGGCTCGCGGCGCTGCCAGGTCTCCAGGGGGATGTTCCAGTTGACGCTGTCATCCAGCAGGCGGAAGCCGTTTCTCCGGACAAAGGCCAGCATGTCCCTATTCTCCGGCGCAAAGCCCAGCCAGAGGGTTTTCCCGGCATGCCGCTGACGCAGATACGCAAGCACCTCCGCCAGGCATTCGGGCTGATGGGCCCGGGTCAGGCAGATGTGCAGGGACACATAGGCGTCATCCACCGCGTCCAGCACCACAAGGGCGTTGTCCGCGCCATCCCGGACATGGACAAGCACCTCCCCCCAGTCCTCCGCCCATGCACGGGTCACGGCCGATGCGAAATCCGCAGGGGTCTTGACGCCGTCAGCGTAGGTGGGGTAAGCGGAACGGGTCAGATCCAGGGCAACGGGCCAGAATGCGGCAATCAGCCCATCCAGCTCCTCCGGGCGGACAGTTCTCAGCATGTACGCTCCGCCTTCCGCAGCTTCTCCGTGCCGATGAGCGCCACGCCCACGGCGTTGTCGCCGGAATACTCCGGTTTTCCGAAACAGACATGCAGGTTCCGGTCGCGCTTCATGATGCGCTCCCGCACCATCTGCTTGAACAGGGCCGAGGACGCCACGCCTCCGGCCATGAGCACCTGGCGGATCCCCGTCTTTTCCGCACCGGCGCAGACCATGCGGGCCACCGTGCGGGCCAGGAGGTCGTAAACCT
The DNA here is from genome assembly GCA_017516305.1 of Clostridia bacterium. Taxonomy (GTDB): domain Bacteria; phylum Bacillota; class Clostridia; order Christensenellales; family Aristaeellaceae; genus UBA11524. The sequence goes on from JAFXDB010000096.1 coordinate 2,088, forward strand.
CGCGGGCGATGTCATCGCAGGGCAGCTCGCCCTGCTTGACCCACCGCATCAGCTGCGTCTCCGCGCCGGAGAAGTGGCAGTGCAGCCCGCCGTCGCGGGTGGTAATGGTCAGACGGGATGCGGACGTGCCGCGCAGGGCCCTCTGCTCCAGATGCGGCCCTGCCGGGAAGGGCAGCCCCAGGGCCACGCCGGCGCGATCCACCAGCTGGCCCGCATGCAGATCCAGCGTGCCGCCCAGGAGGGTCAGGTCGTCTCCGACGAGGGAGAGCAGCTCCGTGGTGCCGCCGGAGAGGTGCAGGGCCAGGAGGTCGCCGGACAGCAGGCCGCTGTCCACCCGGGCGGCGGCAATGTGGCCCCTTTGATGGGTGGCAGCAAAACAGGGAACGCCCAGCATCGCAGCCAGAGCGCGAGCCTGAGCGTCCCCTGCGTGGAACACGGGCATGTAGGAGGCCGCATCATCCCGGGGCGTGCGGGAAGCGCAGACCGCAGCGATCCGCTTCCCATGCACGAAGGGCGCCAGCTCCTCAAAAAGAATGGGGAGCTGACGCACATGGATGAACACCGCCTCGGATTGCCTCAGCCCCCGTTCGCCCTGCGGGACGGGCAGGAGCCTGCGGCAGGACGCCAGCACCCGGCCATCCGCCGTCACCGCAGCGACGGAGGTGGTGTAGCAGCTGGTGTCCACGCCGATGACAACGCTGTTTTCCGCCATCAGTTCTGCTCCTGCTGCACAGGCTGCTGGGCGGTCTGCTTCTTGCGGACGATGGCGCCCAGGACGCCGTTGACAAAGCGGCCGCTGGTGGGCTCGGAATAACGATTGGCCAACCGGACGGCCTCGCTGACCGCCACGGAGCCGGGAACGTCCGCCTCATGGAGGATCTCCCAGGTGGCCAGGCGGAGGATGGTCAGATCCACCTTCGCCATGCGGCTGACCTGCCAGCGGGGGCTGGCAGCCTGGATCTCCGCGTCCAGATCGTCCAGGTTGTTCAGCACGCCCTCCAGCACGCGGGTAATATAGGCGCGGTCAGACTTGCCGGGCTCCTTCTGGCCGATCTCAGCCACGCCGGGCACGCCCTCCTCGCGCAGGGCTTCATATACCATCTGCAGCGTTTCCTCGCCGCCTTCGCCGCCGGCCAGGTTCTCAAAAATCATCTGCATCACTGCCGCACGGGCGGTACTACGGGCCATATTCTTGACACTCCTATCCCTCAGGGCCGTTTCCTCCGGCCCGCCTTCTTGTGTGACCGCTGTTGGATGCCCCCGTCACATCAGGGCCTCGGGCTCCTTATCCGCTTCGCGCTCCGCATCGGCCTCCAGGGGCAGCGCGGGGTCGTCGCCGTCAGCGCCGGCGTCTGTCACGTCGCCGGAGAGCACCTCGTCGGCTGCCGCCTGCAGGGCAGGCTCCGTCCAGTCCTCCTCCACGGGCTCCTGAACAGGCTGCGCGGGCGCTTCCTCCGCAGCGGGCTCTGCGCTGCTTTCTGTCCCTTCCGCCTCCGCGTCCCCGGCATCGGGCGCTGCGACGGGTTCGTCCTCCTCCGGGCGGGCCATGGCCATCTCCGGCGGAACGGGCACCATTTGAGGCATTTCCTCCGCGCCGAAAACGCGCTGGTGCAGGGGCCGCTCGTCCATGTCAACCAATTCGGGCGGCGCCTCGGGGATGGGCAGGAGCTTATCCAGATCCACCGGCTCGGCGGGCAGCGCCGTCACGGCGGCGGAAGCATCCTCCTCCCCGGCCGTCTCCACCGGAATGGGCTGGCTGGTGATCTCTGCAATCTGGGCCAGCTTCTCCACCACGGGCACCGCTGTGCCCACCGCCGTCGCGGGCGTGTAGTCCTCCGTGTGCACGGGCGCAGAGGGCACCACGCGATCCTCCACGGTGAACTCAGAAGCAACATGGTTATCATCGGCGTTGTCCACCATCACGCGCACCTCGGCCACATCCAGGCCGGTGCGGGCGGCGACATATTCGCGCACCTGCTTCTGCAGCCGGGCGATGCTCAGCGGGATGCTGACGCCACCCACCTGCTGCACATTCATCAGCAGCACGACGCCCTCGCGCACCTGGCGCACGTCCACGTCTGCATGGAGGATCTCCGGATGCTTGGCGGCGCAGGCCAGCACCATCTTTTCAATGGCGCCCACGGTGATGCCAAAGGAGCCGTCAGCTCCCTTCTGCATGATGCTGCCGGTCTGTTTGGGCTGACGGGACGGGAGCGCGCACACCACGCAGCAGCCCGCCAGAACCACCAGCGCCAGGCCTGCGACGATCCTGCACAGCACCGCCAGGGCGCCATCGGCGGCCAGGAAAGCCGTCAGCCGCGCCGTCAGCGGCACATGGAAGAAGCCCTCGGCCACCATCAGGGCGGCCAGCCCCAGCAGCACCAGACCGCCCGCAGCCGTCAGGATGCGCACGGGGATGCTCTTGTTCACGGTTTTCATGCTCAAGCCTCCTTATGTCCGGCCGTCACATCATCATCATGCCGGGATCCTCTTCCTCGGGGGAAGCGGGCGTCTCCGGCTGAGCGGGCTCGGCAGGAGCGGGCTCAACAGGGACAGGCTCGGCAGGAGCCTCCACCGTTGCGGGAACTTCGGACACACCGGTCTCCAGCACGGCGTTCTTCGCACCGGCGGACAGGGCGTTGTTCTCCTTCTCGAAGCTGACCTCCTGCACATGCACGTCCACGCGCACCACATGGAGCCCGGTCATGGACTCGATCTGGCGGCGGACATTCTCCTGCACGTCCTGGGCCACCTTCTGGATGGGCTGGCCGTACTCGATGACCATGTACAGGTCAACGCTGACCTCCTCGGTCCCGACCTCGACCTTCACGCCCTTGGTGACGGCGCGGTTCTTGCCCAGGAGATTTCCGCCGTTGGGGACATTGACCATCACGGCCACGCCCTCCACCTCCGCCGCAGCGATGCCGGCGATGGTCGCCACCACGTCGCTGGCAAAGGTGATGGTACCGCTGGGCTCCATATCGTTCATGTCAACCGTCAGGGGCAGATTTTCTTTCTTAGCCATAGAGATTGCACCTCCTGAATGGGAAAATGGCTGAAAAGCATTCTTCTCAGCCTGAATTTGGACATATGGGAGTCAGAACCCGCGTCTTCGCATACGGATTCGCCTCATTATATCATAGAATGCGCGGCTTGGCAAGGTTCAATCCGCCAAACGCTCAACGCGGCAAAGGATTGCCCCATTCCGCGCGCAGCAGACCGTATTCGTATGTGTCCTGCCAGAGAGGCTGATCATTCCATCCCTTCTGAAGAAGACGTTCTGGCGCAGATGGCTCTCGCGGGAGAATCCAAGGCGCTCCAGCAAGCGCCACGAGTCGACGTTTTCCGGATTGCACATCGCAACGACCCGACGGACGCCCTGTTCGCGGGAGAGGTATGCGTACAGGTCGGCAGCGTCAGCAGCGGATGAAGGCACAGAGGAGCAGCCGCTGGGCTTCAAGCACGCGCATCCCGTTCTCCGTTCATATGCGCCAGGTAGGTCTTCTTATCCCACACGCCGCGCAGGTCCGCGATCCAGACCCAGCGGCCCCGGGTGAGGCTGTCCCATTTCTCCCGCAGCTCCTCCGTGGTGACGAACGAGCTCCACTCCCCCAGCACGAGCATGCGGCCCAGCAGCAGCACCTTTTCGCCCCGGAGGAAGGCCTCCAAATCTGCCAGTGCCTTCTCCCCGGCGGGATGCGAATGCATGCTGACGCGCCCCTTCGCCTTCACGCCCAGCAGGCAGTCGCCCGTCAGGCCATCTGGCACGAATTCCAGCTCCAGCTCCGGATGCACCCTGACGCACAGCCCGCCCCGGGTTTGCAGGATTTTGACCTGCGTTGTCCTTGCGCGGAGCAATTCAATGCTGACATGCTCGACCGCCGCACGGTTCATCGGCGTCAGATCGCACTTCCTGCAGGGCTCTTCCAGCCCGCCGCAGCGCTTCCGGCATTCGCTTTCCGAAATCCGGCGGCACAGCTTCGAGCAATCGAAGTACAGTTCCTTCTGAGGCAGCGTCACGCCCAGCTTTGCCGCATACTCCTCCGGCGTGTAGATGCCCTCCGCGTCCACCAGATGGTCCCACTCGCTGAGCCGGTCCGGCTCCTGCTCATACAGCCCGCGTTGGGTCATGCTGCTGTAGAATTCCCCGTCGATCAGCCCGATAACCGTCCGTCCCTCCAGCAGCGAAGCCACGTCCTGCTGCATATCGAAGGGGTGGCAGTGGGTATCACCGGCGTCGCCGCAGTACACACCCAGATAGGTATCGGCGGTTTCGTCGCAGGGATCGGCCAGAACGCGCAGGTGATCGTGCACGACGATCCCGACGCCGTCCGTTTCCATCGTGATCGCATAGCGATCACTGTAGGTCGCTCTCAGCCAGTCGCAGAGTGCTTTCCGCTTGGTGTCCATCTCGCTCGTGCAGCGCTCGCAGCAGGGGAATTCTTCCGCATCATAGCATTCTTCGCTGGTGATCATCCGGTTCATATGGGGGCAGTGGAACTTGATATCCATGGGATTCCTCCGTAAAGGCATGCGGCGGCAGACTCTTCCGTCCACCGCCGCTTAGGGTTCCTTTTGTTGATGTATGAGGCAGCAACCGATACAGTTTCTGCACCTTGTTGGGCTTTTCCTTTGGGGTTGCGCGGACTGTTTGACGGATCGGAGATCCGTCAAAGGCGTCATGGGGCGTTTGCCTCCGGCGGGGAGGGGC
>JAFXDB010000097.1 GCA_017516305.1 Clostridia bacterium
CGGCCGATGTTCTCCATCGTCAGCACGGACTTGGCCACGGAAATAAAGAACAGATAAGCGATCTGGTCCGCATCGTACTGCTTGCGCACAGGGCTGGAGATGTAGCCCTTCTTGACGTAGTTGCTCACCATGGACGTGGTGATCTCCATGCACCCCAGCGGCGCCAGGTAGCGGTTGACGTATTTCACCGTCTGATCCAGGTACAGCCCCACGTCGGGGATCTCCTGATACCTGGGCAGCCTGAATTTCTCGATCGTGACCGGCATGTGAACTCCCTCCCTGCCACCATTATAGACGGAATGTGCCGCAACGTCAAGAAAGATTTTTGCAACCTCTTGACAGGTTTTTTAATAACTGATATGATACAGCAGGATAGATATGATCCCCCGACTGATGATATGCAGAAAGGCAAGCTTATGACATTCAAGATCACTGCCGATTCCTCCTCTGACGTGCTGACGCTCTCCTCCGTGCCCTTCACCTCCGTGCCGCTGACCATCCGTGCCGGAGAGCGCGAATTTGTGGACGACGAAAACGGCGACGCAGAAGAAATGACCCGCTACATGCTCTCCTACAAGGGCAAGTCCTCCACAGCATGCCCCAGCTCCCAGGCCTGGCTGGAGTCCTTCGGCGACGCGGACTGCGTCTTCTGCGTCACCCTGACCAGCGGCCTGTCCGGCTCCTGCAACGCCGCCCGCCTTGCCGCCCAGGAGTATATGGAGGCCCATCCCGGCCGCCGCGTCCACGTGGTGGACACCCTCTCCGCCGGCCCCGAGCTGCGCCTGGTGGTGGAAAAGCTGGAGGAGCTGATCCTGGCCGGCCGCAGCTTTGACGAGATCGTTGCCGAGATCGAACCCTACCACCAGCGCTCGAAGCTGGTGTTCGCCCTGCAGTCCCTGCACAACTTCGCTGCCAACGGACGCGTGAGCAAGCTGGTGGCCGCCGCGGTGGGCACGCTGGGCATCCGCGTGGTGGGCCGCGCCAGCGACGAGGGCACCCTGGAGCCCCTGGCGAAGGTCCGCGGCGACCGCAAGGCCCTGCAGGAAATGGTGAAAATCATGAAAAACCTGGGCTGGAAGGGCGGCAGGGTACGCATCGCTCACAACGAGAACCCCGAAGGCGCCTCCGCGCTGAAGGCCGCCCTGTGCGCGATTCACGAAAAGCTGGACATCGCCATCGACCGCACCCGCTGCCTGTGCTCCTATTATGCCGAGCGCGGCGGATTGCTGATCGGCTTCGAATGCTGACGAATTTGCCCCCCGTCATCCCCCGAATCAATATCCGAGCCGCCGCAATGCGGCTCTTTTTTCATCCCGGAGGCAAAAAAAGCATTGCTTCCCGAACCAATCGGGTGTAGAATAGGAACAACACCCGTTATCGGAGTCTATACACAAGGAGCGATTTCACCATGCGCCGTTTCATCTGCCTTCTGCTGGCCCTTTGCTGCCTGCTGCCCCTGACCGCCCAGGCCGAGGAAGCCCTCACCCTCCTCAATGCCGACACCGTGGACGAGGTGAACCAGTTCGTCCTCCTGCCCCAGGGCGAAGAGCTGCCCGCTCCCGAAGTCGGCAAGATCCGTTACATCTCCCTGAACGCCAAGGATTCCGCCTTCCGTCAAAGCGCCTGGGTCAACGACCGCTATGACCTGACCACCAAGGCTGGCGGCTTCAAGGCCGACATGCGCAACATGCACAACCGCGCGGTGTACTGCATGGCGCTTTCCTACCTGGGCGTGGACGTCACCCCCGTGATGATGAGCGAGCTGGCCGGCACCCGCGACGTGACCGCCCCCTACGACGCCGTTACGTCCCAGCTCGGCGTGAAGCTGGAGCGCGTCCAGCCCAAGGCCTACGTCTTTGACACCATGATCGAAAACTACCTCACCGATTCCAGCTACTCTCCGGTGATGTGCACCTTCCGCACCAAGGCCGGCGAGCTCTACACGGTGCTGATCGTAGCCTACATCCCCTCCACCGGCGGCTTCATCATCTGCGACGCCGCAGCCCCCCGCCTGGACGGCGAGAACCTGCACGCCTATAAGATGGCCTGGCACGTGGTGCGCCGCTTCGTGCTGTCCAGCGCCTTCTACGACAAGTTCTACGAGAGCGAGGTTATCGCCCTGTACCAGTGGCGCCTCGTGGAGGAGTAATCCCGCCCATACAAAAGCGCACCTGCCTTCCCATGAGGGCAGATGCGCTTTTTGATGCCGCCATCACTGCGGCTGCAAATCATATGTACTTTCCCCGACCGTGAGGGCAAAGGCCTTTTCCGTGCCGTCCGGGTATTCCAGAATCAGCTGCGTCTCGCCCGCCTCTGCGAACTCCACCCGGATGCAGTAGGCGTCCAACTCCTCGTCATACACGATTTCAGCACGGCCGCACGCCTCGTCCGTCAGGTACACCCGGCAGCTGTCATCAAAGGCAATCCCGTCCGCGCTGCTGTACATCACCTCTGCGCTGTACGGCTCCTTCCCGTCGCTCAGCGCCACAGGCGTCATCACCAGCAGGATCATCACGCTGATGATCAGCCCGATCCGCCGCAGCCGTCTGCGTTCAAACAGGCACAGCGGGTAGAGGAGCATGGTCGCCGCACAGAACAGCGCGCTCAGCAGATGCCTGGGAAAAGAGGACGCCGCCGAGCTGAGGAAGCCTTCATAGTGGAAGCC
>JAFXDB010000098.1 GCA_017516305.1 Clostridia bacterium
AACGGCCCGGTGATGATGCTGGTGGTCTACGGCTGCATCATCGCGCTGAGCTGGTTCGGTGCACAGTTTGTGGCGGGCGGCAGCCTGACCACGGGCGAGCTGACCAGTCTGTTCAGCTATGTGATGAGCGTGCTGATGTCCCTGATGATGCTGTCGATGATCTTCGTTATGCTGACTATGTCCATGGCCAGCGGCCGGCGTATCGTCGAGGTACTGGACGAGAAGGCCGACCTGACCAATCCGGAGCATCCCGTCTGCGAGGTGAAGGACGGCTCCATCGATTTTGAGCATGTGAATTTCGCCTATCAGAACGGCACGGGCGAAGATACCCTGAAGGATATCGACCTGCATATCGCCTCGGGCGAGACCGTCGGCATTATCGGCGGCACGGGCTGCGGCAAATCCAGCCTGGTGAACCTGATCAGCCGCCTGTACGACGTCAAGAGCGGCTCGGTGAAGGTGGGCGGACGCGACGTGCGCGATTATGATATGGAAGCGCTGCGCAATCAGGTCGCCGTGGTGCTGCAGAAGAACGTGCTCTTCTCCGGCAGTATTCTGGACAATCTCCGCTGGGGCAAGGCGGACGCGACGCTGGAGGAGTGCCGCGAGGTCTGCCGTCAGGCCTGCGCGGATGAGTTCATCGACCGTATGCCCGACGGGTACAACACCCATATCGAGCAGGGCGGCACCAACGTTTCCGGCGGGCAGAAGCAGCGCCTGTGCATCGCCCGGGCGCTCCTGAAGAAGCCCCGCGTGCTGATCCTGGACGATTCCACTTCCGCCGTGGATACCGCTACCGACGCCAGGATCCGCAAGGCCTTTGCGCAGAAGATCCCCGGCACGACGAAGATCATCATCGCCCAGCGCGTGGCCTCCGTGGAGCAGGCCGACCGCATCATCGTCATGGAGGACGGCGAGGTGGTGGCCTTCGACAGCCACGAGAAGCTCCTTGAATCCTGCGAGATCTACCGTGAGATCTACGAGACCCAGACGCAGGGCGGCGGCGACTTTGACGAGCCCGCGCCCGACGGAAAGGAGGCGGACGCCTGATGCATGGACGTGGTATGGGTCCCCGCGGACGCGGCATGGCACCGCAGATGAGCGTCAAGGGACAGGGCAAGATCATCAAGCGCGTGCTCTCCCTGGTGATGAAGCACTACAAGTGGCATTTCCTGATCGTCATCGCCTGCCTGCTGACCACCTCCTTCTGTACCCTGCAGGGGACGCTATTCACCCAGACGCTGATCGACGATTACATCCTGCCGCTGCTGGGCAGCGATGCGCCTGACTTTGCGCCTCTGGCAGGCGCACTGGCGCGCCTGGCGGGCATCCTCGGACTGGGCATCCTGACCAGCTATGCCTACAACCGCATCATGGTCAACGTATCCCAGGGCAGCATGCTGCGCATCCGCACCCAGCTGTTTGACAACATGGAGGAGCTGCCCATCAGCTACTTCGACACCCACGCCCACGGCGACGTGATGTCCGTGTATACCAACGACGTGGACACCCTGCGCCAGCTGATCGGGCAGAGCATCCCGAACCTGATCGATTCCCTTATTACCATCACGATCACCTTTGTGAGCATGGTGCGCATGAGCCTGCCGCTCACCGGCGTATCGCTGGTGATGATCGCAGTGACGATGATGCTGGCCGGCAGGCTGGCCGGGCGCGCGGGCAAGAATTTCGTTGCCCAGCAGAAGAGCCTGGGCCGTGTCAATGGCTATATTGAGGAAATGATGCAGGGGCAGAAGGTAGTCAAGGTCTTCTGCCACGAGGAAAAGACCCTCGAAGATTTCCGGAAGATGAACGAGGAGCTGCGCCGCAGCGCCTACAACGCCAACCGCTTCGCTAATTCGATGGGCCCGATCAACAACAACCTGGGCCACATCTCCTATGTGATCTGCGCGGTGTGCGGCGCGGCGCTGGCGCTCACCGGCAACGGGCTGACCCTCGGCGCGCTGGTCAGCTTCCTGACGCTGAACAAGAATTTCTCCCGGCCTGTCAGCCAGATCGCCCAGCAGGCGAACTCCATCGTCATGGCGTGCGCCGGCGCCGGCCGCGTGTTTGCCATGATGGACGAAACGCCTGAGGCAGACGAGGGCTATGTGGAGCTGGTCAACGCGGTGGAGCTCCCCGACGGCTCCCTCGCCGAGAGCGACAAGCGCACCGGTCTGTGGGCATGGAAGCACCCCCATCAGGCGGACGGCTCCGTCACCTATACCCGGCTGGAGGGCGGCGTGACCTTCGACGACGTGGACTTCGGCTATGTGCCGGAAAAGACCGTGCTGCACAACATCACCATGTTCGCCGAGCCCGGTCAGAAGATCGCCTTTGTCGGCGGCACCGGCGCGGGCAAGACCACCATCACCAACCTGATCAACCGCTTCTACGATATTCAGGACGGCAAGATCCGCTATGACGGCATCAACGTCAACAAGATCCGCAAGGATGACCTGCGCCGCTCGCTGGGCATGGTGCTGCAGGAAACGCACCTGTTCACCGGCACGGTGATGGATAACATCCGCTACGGCCGCCTGGATGCCACCGACGAGGAGTGCATCGCCGCGGCAAAGCTGGCCAACGCCCACGGCTTTATCAAGCGCCTGCCTGACGGCTATAATACCGTCCTCACCAGCAACGGCGCCAACCTGAGCCAGGGACAGCGGCAGCTGCTGGCCATCGCCCGCGCCGCCGTGGCTGATCCGCCCGTGCTGATCCTGGACGAAGCGACCTCCTCCATCGATACCCGCACCGAGACCCTTGTCCAGCGCGGCATGGACGCGCTCATGAAGGGGCGCACCACCTTCGTGATCGCCCACCGCCTGTCGACCGTCCGCAATGCCGACTGCATCATGGTGCTGGAGCAGGGCCGCATCATCGAGCGCGGCACCCACGACCAGCTTATCGACCAGCAGGGCAAGTACTACCAGCTCTACACCGGCAACGCGATTGGGGGGTAAGCGGGGCTCCGCCCCTGCACCCCGGGTCGGGGCTCTGCCCCGACGCCCCGGCAGGGGGGCTTCTCGCCCCCTGCACCCCTCGCAAGGGATTTCATCCCTTGACCCATCATGGGAAGGAGTGCCC
>JAFXDB010000099.1 GCA_017516305.1 Clostridia bacterium
CAAGCGCATCCTGGGCAAGAGCTATCACGGCCGCGTGATCGAGACCAGCAGCACCTTTGCGGAGCTCCTCCTGGCGGAGAAGCACGTCGCGGTGGTTCCTGGCAGCGCCTTCGAGGCCGAGGGCTTCTGCCGCCTCTCCTACGCGGTCTCCATGGATCAGTGCATGGAGGGCCTGCGCCGCATCGAAGAATTCGTTACCGAACTAACCGACGCCCCCTGGTAAGCAGGCTGAGCCTGCACCCAGCTCGCGATGGGGTTGAGTTCCTTCGGATGATATTGCGCCCGCGAGGGGCTGGGCCAGGCGTTGCGTGCGCAGTCGGCGGAGGGCCTCCTGCGCGGGCACGGCTCGCGGAGGGCGAGCCGCGCTGTATGCTGCGTGGAAATGAGAAAGAATAGAGAAAAGGAGGCAGGAAGATGCTGAAGTTTGACGAGAAGCAAAACCTGCTGATGCAGGCACGTTATCAGTATGAGCTGCAGGATGTGGCAGAGCCCAACCTGTACCGGGAGGTCTTCGATTATGAATCCGTCCCGAAAATTGCATTCAACATGCGCCATGTGCCGCCGGATATGCCGGAGGAGATCTGGATGACGGACACGACCTTCCGTGATGGTCAGCAGTCCGTCAGCCCCTTCACGGTGGATCAGATCGTGCACCTGTTCAAGCTTCTCAATCGCCTGGGCGGCCCCAAGGGACTGGTGCGCCAGTCGGAGTTTTTCGTTTACACGGAGAAGGATCGCCAGGCGCTGCATGCCTGTCAGGATCTGGGACTGAAGTTCCCGGAGATCACCACCTGGATCCGTGCCAACGAAAAGGATTTTGACCTGGTGAAGAACGAGGGCATCCAGGAGACCGGCATTCTCGTCTCCTGCTCTGACTACCACATCTTCAACAAGATGCACCTGACCCGCGCCAAGGCCCGCGACAAGTACCTGGGCGTCATCAAGTCCGCGCTGGCGCAGGGGATCAAGCCCCGCTGCCACTTTGAGGACATCACCCGCGCGGACTTTTACGGCTTCGTGCTGCCCTTTGCTGAGGAGCTGATGAAGCTGGGCGAGGAGGCGGGCATCCCCATCAAGATCCGTGCCTGCGACACCATGGGTTATGGCGTGTCCTACTACGGCGCGGCGACCCCCCGCAGCGTTCCCGGCATCATCTACGGCCTGCGCCATTATGCCCATGTGCCCTCCGATATGCTGGAGTGGCATGGTCACAATGACTTCTACAAGGTCGTGAGCAACGCGGGAACGGCCTGGCTCTACGGCTGCTCCTCCATCAACTGCTCCATCCTGGGCATCGGCGAGCGCACCGGCAACTGTCCCCTGGAGGCCATGGCCATTGAGTACGCGTCCCTGCGCGGCACCACCGACGGCATGGATCTGTCTGCCATCACCGACATGGCGGATTACATGGAGCGCGAGATCGGCCTGGAGATCAGCCCCCGTCAGCCCTTTGTCGGCCGTCACTTCAATGTCACCCGCGCCGGCATCCATGCCGACGGCCTGCTCAAGGACGAGGAGATCTACAACATCTTCAACACCGCCAAGATCCTCAACCGTCCTGCCCTGGTGGCCGTGGATGCGACCAGCGGCTTGGCGGGCGTGGCCCACTGGATGAACGGCTACTTCCGCCTGGACGGCGACCACGTCATCGACAAGAACGATCCCCTGGTTGTCGCCGTGCGCGCCATGGTGGCCGAGCAGTATGCCAACGGCCGCAACACCGTCATGGGCGACGAGGAACTGGAGATCATGACCCGCAACGCCGATATCGAGCGTTACGAGCGCCTCATCTTCCACAAGTCCCACTGATATTGCCTTCATGCGTCCCCGGTTTGCCGGGGGCGCTTTTTTTGCTGAGGTCTTGCAAATCCTGATGAAAAACGGTATACTGTTGGTAGTGCTTACAATGCCCGATAAGGAGGCGCCCGACCCATGAATATCATCGAACGCTATGTGGAACGCATGATGGCCGAGTCCACGCCCGAACGTCCCCTGTGGAACATCGAGAAGATCAAGGAGGGGAAGGTCAACGGCTGGAATTACATCGACGGCTGTATGATGATCGCCCTGCTGAACCTGCACCGCATCACCGGAGAGGATCGGTATTATACCTTCGCCGAGCGTTTCCTTGACCACTATGTTTTTGAGGACGGCAGCCTGCGCGGCTTCAAGGAGGCGGACTACAACCTCGACAACATCTGCGAGGGCCGCGTGCTCTTTGACGTGTACCGCATGAGTGGGAAGGAGAAGTACCGCAAGGCCATCGATACCCTGTATGGGCAGATCCAGCGCCAGCCCCGCACTCATGAGGGCAGCTTCTGGCACAAGGCCATCTACCCCAACCAGGTCTGGCTGGATGGCCTGTACATGGCGCAGGTGTTTTATGCCCGCTATACCATGGAATATGAAAACGGCGCGCATGTGGAGGATATCCGCCGCCAGTTCATGACCGTCCGGGAGCGCATGCACGATGCGGAGACGGGCCTGTACCGTCACGGCTATGACGCCAGCAAAACGGCCTTCTGGGCCGATCCTGTGACCGGCTGCTCCAGGAATCCCTGGCTGCGCAGCCTGGGCTGGTTTTCTGCCGCGCTCATTGATGTCACGGCGGAAATCGACGACGCCTCCTTCCGTGCCGATATGACGGTTCTGGCCCGCGAGCTGGCTCAGAGCCTGCTGTCCTACATTGATACGGATGCGCATATGCTCTGGCAGGTGCCCAACCAGCCCGGCCGCGAGGGGAACTACCCGGAAACCAGCGGCTCGGCAATGGTGGCGTATTTCTACCTGAAGGGCGCGCGCCTGGGGCTGCTGGATGCGCAGTATGCCCAGGTGGGTGCGCGGATCTTCCATGCTATCTGCGCCCGTTACCTCTCCGAGACCGACGGCAAGCTGAACCTGGGCGGCATCTGCCTGGTGGCGGGCCTGGGCCCGGAGAACAACCGCCGCCGCGACGGCTCCTACGAGTACTACATCTCCGAGCCCGTAGTGGAGAACGACGCCAAGGGCCTGGCCCCCTTCCTGATGTGCTACACGGAGCTGCTGCTGGGCGGCATACCCCTGGAAATCTGACGCGATGTGCGGCAGAATGGCGGTTCCCGGAGAGCTGCGTCAGGGCGCCCGAAGGGGATCGGGCGCAGGGGCGCGTTCCGGTAAACAACTGTACTTATGCATGGCCTTTCATATGGGACTGCTGAAAGCACACAACACGCAGCCTGGTGTTGTGTGTTTTAATATGGCATCTTGTTTTTCGGCTCTGTTTCTGAAATAATTCAAAAAAGAAGATATCCGATATTTCCCGGAAGGGGTTGACATATATGAGGATGCCTGGCAGATCAGCAGAACAGAGCAGGATAACGGCGCCTGTTTGTCGCCCTTTGATTAAAAACAATCAGGCGTATTTCGTCTGCCATCAAGCGGCGGGCGGGATACGCCTTTTTGCTTTCCTTTCACCGGCTGAGGGCTATATCCTGGATACCGTGACCGTTGTGGGTGACAGTGGAACGGAATACGAATTCGATTACTACGACAACAGCTTCAGGATGCCTGAGGAGAATGTCACCATTCATGTGACGTTCAAGGAGTGGAGCGACATCGACAACCAGTTGACATTCGTCATCATCTGTAACGGGGAAAAGATTGCAGACGGCGCAACCGTCTCGGATGGTGACACGCTGTAACGTTACCCCCTTATGTAGTTATTATCCTACATAAGGGGGCTTTTTGTCTATTGTCCGTTTTTACTGGTTCGGTTCACAATTCCGGTCTGGCTTTTTCGTTATTATTTTCCTGTTGACAATCGGATAAAATCTGGATAAAATATTGATAGAAAATGAAGGAGGCTGATTTTATGATCAATATTCGCCCTGTATCCGACCTGCGCAACAAGTACCCCGAGATCGAGGAGCAGGTGAAGCGTGACGGCCCGGTGTTCCTGACCAAGAACGGCTACGGCTCCATGGTGGTGATGACGGTGGAGCAGTATTCCGCCCTGACCGATGAGGTGGAGATGAAGCTGGATGAGATCGAAAAAGCGGCTGCATCGACAGATGTACGCTATACGTTGGATGAAGCGTTCGACCTGGTGAGGGCACGGCACTATGAAAAGCAAGCACTATGAGATCAGAGTTCTACCGCTCTTTGTAAGTGAACTGCAGGAGATCCTGGAGTACATCGAATATCATCTCCGTAATCCGCAGGCGGCCCACGAGCTTGAACAACGGGTATATGACGCCATTGTGGCAAGATCGTCCTGTGCAGAGGCCTTTGAGCCTTACCAGTCCAAATTTGCCCGTCAATACACATTCTACCGGATCTATGTCAAGCATTACACCATCTTTTACACCGTTATCGGGGATGTCATGGAAGTACAGAGTATCGTTTACGCAAAGCGGAATGTGCAAGACATCCTTTGAGATATCCACGGAGCCTCCGCGCGGGGCTCCTTTTTCATGGGATTCTAATCGTCCCCCGCAGGAAATTCTGCCTGCATTGTCGAATCATGTTTGTTACAGCCATATCATCACCGCCCAACGGGCGAATACGCGAAAAGGAGTTGACCCATATATGTCCCTGACTGCTGGCATGAAGCTGCACGGCTTCACTGTTGACCGCGTCCGCCAGGTCGCGGAGCTCAGCGCAAACCTGGTCGAAATGTCCCATGACAAGACCGGCGCGCAGCTGTGCTGGGTGGATAACGGCGAAAGCAACAAGCTGTTCTCCATCGCCTTCAAGACCCTGCCGGAGGATTCCACTGGCGTGTTCCATATCCTGGAGCACTCCGTCCTGTGCGGCAGCGACAAGTACCCGGTGAAGGAGCCCTTCGTGGAGCTGCTCAAGTCCTCCATGAACACGTTCCTGAACGCCATGACCTTCCCGGACAAGACCATGTACCCCGTGTCCAGCCGCAACGAGCAGGACTTCATGAACCTGACCGAGGTGTATCTGGACGCCGTCTTTGCCCCTGCCATCCGCACCAACCCGAACATCTTCTACCAGGAGGGCTGGCATGTTGAGATGGAAAACGCGGACAGCACCCCCACCTACAAGGGCGTGGTGTTCAACGAGATGAAGGGCGCCATGTCCTCTGTGGACGAGGTCATCATGGAGGGCATGCTGGCGGCGGCCTATCCCGATACCTGCTACGGCTACAACTCCGGCGGCGACCCCCGCGTCATCCCCGAGCTGACCTACGAAAAGTACATGTCCATGTACAACCGCTACTATCACCCCTCCAACAGCCGCATCTGGCTGGATGGTGCGGTGCCGCTGGATCGGGTGCTGGAGATGATCGACGGCTATCTCTCCCGCTTTGAGCGCTCGGACGAGAAGCATGTTATCGCCATGCAGACCCCCCGGGCGGTGGAAAAGACCCAGTACTACGAGGTTTCCGAGGCGGACGGCACGGACAACAAGGCCATGCTGTCCCTGGGCAAGATCATCGGCACCTGGCAGGATGTGAACCGCTGCTATGCCGCGGACGTGCTGGCGGACGCCATCGCCGGCAGCAACGAGGCGCCGCTGAAGCGCGCCGTCCTGGCCGCGGGCCTGTGCCAGGACATGTCCATGGATATCGAGACCTCCATTGCCCAGCCCGGCATGATGCTGACCGTCAAGAACATCGACCCCGCCAATGCCCCTGCCATCCGCGAGCTGATCCGCAAAACGGCCATGGAGCTGTGCGAGAAGGGCATCGACAAGGCTGACCTGATGGCCTCCATCAACCGTTACGAATTCCGCCTGCGCGAGCCCAACGAGCCCGCGGGCCTGATGCGCTGCATCATGGCGCTCAACACCTGGCTGCACGACGGCGACCCGCTGACCTACCTGGTGTATGACGAGGCCTTTGCGGCCCTGCGCGCGATGGTGGAGGACGGCTGCTTTGAGAAGCTCCTGTACGACCTGCTGGTGAAGGAGGACGACCTGGTCGTTCTGCACACGCTGCCCTCCACCACCCTGGGCGAGGAGCTGCGCGCCGAGGAGGCCGCGAAGCTGGCTGCCCTTTCTGCCGCCTGGACGGAGGAGGAGAAGGCTGCTGTGCTGGCCATGAACGAGAAGCTCCATGCCTGGCAGCAGACCCCCGATTCCCCCGAACAGCTGGAAACCCTGCCCGTCCTTGACCTGTCCGAGGTCAGCCCCGACCCGATGCTGCTGCACACCGAGGAGAACGTGGTGGACGGCGTGACGGTGCTGTACCACAAGGCGGCCACCAGCGGCATTGTCCACCTGAATTACTACTTCCGCCTGACGGACTGCACGCTGGAGGAGCTGACGGCTCTGCGCGAGCTGGGAACGCTCCTGGGCAAGCTCCCTACCAAGAAGCATTCCGCCGCGGAGCTGCAGCAGACCGTGAAGCTCCACCTGGGCCGCCTGAGCTTCGGCGTGGAGAACAAGGACAAGGCCGGACGCACCGACGTGACCATGCCCGTGCTGCGCGTGGTCTGCTCCGCCATGGCGGACAAGGTCGATCTGGCGAAGGAGCTGGTGCACGAGATCCTCACTGAGACCGACTTCACCCAGCTGGACAAGATCCGCGCCATCGTCATGCAGGAGAGCGAGCATGCCCGCCAGTACTGCATCATGGGCGGCCATGCGCTGGCCATCAACGCAGCCCAGAGCCATTACAGCGCCGGTGGTGCGGTGGCCGAGGCCCTGCACGGCTACACCAATGTCCGCTACCGCCTGGATCTGGCGGCGAATTTCGACGAGAAGATCGGCGCGCATGTGGCTCTGCTGGAAGGTAAGCTGGCTGCGGCTGTCTGCAAGGCCCGTCTGGTGCTGTCCGTCACCGCCAATGAGCCCATCGACACGGCCCCCATCCTGGCGGATTACCCCGCCGGTACGCCCGTGGCGGAGACGGCGGTCTACACCTCCGCCGTGCCCATGAAGCAGGGCATCCGTATTCCTGCGCAGATCGGCTACGGTGTGCTGGCCTCCGACCTGGGCCGCGAGTGGCATGCTTCCGCCTCCGTGGCGTCCAATATCCTGTCCCTGAGCTATCTGTGGAACGTCATCCGCGTGCAGGGCGGCGCCTATGGCTGCGGCCTGCGCATGCGGCGGGATGTGGTGCTGGCCTATTCCTACCGCGACCCCACCCCCGCCCGGAGCCTGACCATGTACCGTGAGGCGGCGGATTTCCTGCGCGCCTTTGTGGACTCCGGCGAGCGCATCGACAAGTTCGTCATCTCCACCGTCTCTGAGTTGGAACCCCTGATGAGCCCCCGCGACGAGGGCGCCGTGGCCGACGGCCGCTGGTTCTCCGGCAAGACCGAGGCCGACCTGCGCCGCGAGCGCGCCGAGATCCTCTCCACCGACGGCCAGGCCCTGCTGGGCTGGTGTGACGCGCTGGAGCACATGGCGAAAACCGGCGCCGTCTGCGTCGTGGCCCACGACGAGGCCCTGAAGGCCTGTGAGGCGGAGAATCTGGAGATCGCTGAGTAATCCCTGCGCTTCCGACTGAAATGAATATGGCCCCGCATGGCTCTGAGAAGGGCTGTGCGGGGCATTTTTGTGTGCGGCGTGCTGCAATGGCTAACCATGCCAGGAGAACGCCCTCAGTCAGCTGCGCAGATCCCCCCAAGGGGCCCCTCTCAGTCAGCTTACGCTGACAGCTCCCCCCAAGGGCCCCTCTCAGTCAGCTTGCGCTGACAGCTCCCCCCAAGGGCCCCTCTCAGTCAGCTTGCGCTGACAGCTCCCCCCAAGGGGGAGCCTTTTGGAGTGCGTGCTTTGCAGCGGGTGCGGATGTGGGGGTGGGAATGATTGTCTCCCGGCCACTGGCAACCGTGGGGGGGACTTCCGCAATCCGCGGGAAATTCGCCGTGTTCGCTTTCTTTTTTCCTGCCAGGGATGTACAATGGGGGAGAAGTATTTGGATAAAAGGGGGGACAGGCTGTGGATAAGTACGACACGCTGCGGCACTACTTCGGCCACGAAAGCTTCCGTGCGGGGCAGGAGACGATGGTGGATGCACTGCTGGGCGGCCGGGACGC
Organism: Clostridia bacterium; assembly: GCA_017516305.1. Lineage (GTDB taxonomy): Bacteria > Bacillota > Clostridia > Christensenellales > Aristaeellaceae > UBA11524. Next base: position 7,989 of record JAFXDB010000099.1, read on the forward strand.
GCTGGGCGTGATGCCCACGGGTGCGGGCAAGTCCATGTGCTACCAGGTGCCGGCGCTGATGCTGCCGGGGATCACGCTGGTCATTTCGCCCCTCATTTCCCTCATGGCCGATCAGGTGGCGGCGCTCAGGAGCGCGGGCGTCCCGGCGGCCTACCTCAATTCCGCCCTCACGCCCCGGCAGATGGACATCGCCCTGGAGCGGGCGTACCAGGGGCAGTACAAGATCATCTATGTTGCCCCGGAGCGGCTGGAGACGGCGTCCTTCCTGCATTTCGCGCAGAGCGTGGAGATCTCCATGGTCGCCGTGGACGAGGCGCACTGCGTGTCCCAGTGGGGGCAGGACTTCCGCCCTGTGTATCTTCGTATCGCGGATTTTGTGGATGCGCTGCCCCGCCGCCCGGTGATGGGGGCCTTCACGGCCACGGCCACCCGGCGCGTGCGGGAGGACATCATCCGCCAGCTGCGGCTGATCGACCCAGCGGGCGTCACCACGGGCTTTGACCGTCCCAACCTGTACTTCGAGGTCGTTCGCCCCAAGCACCGCGATCCGGCGCTGATGCAGGTGCTGGCGGGACGGCAGGGGCAGAGCGGCATCGTCTACTGCTCGACCCGCAAGCAGGTGGAGAAGGTCTGCGATATGCTCTGCGCGTCGGGCTTTGCTGCCAGCCGCTATCATGCAGGCCTGTCTGATGAGGAAAGAAAAAGGAACCAGGAGGACTTCCAGTACGACCGGGTGCAGGTGATGGTGGCCACCAACGCCTTTGGCATGGGCATCGACAAGAGCAACGTCCGCTATGTCATCCACTACAACATGCCCCGGTCGATGGAGGCGTACTACCAGGAGGCGGGGCGCGCGGGCCGCGACGGCGAGCCGGGGGAGTGCATCCTGCTCTACATGGCGCAGGATATCGTGACGGCGAAGTGGATGATCAACAACGGCGACCCCAACCCGGCCCTGAGCGCGGCGGAGCAGGCCGAGGTGCGCCGCCAGGATCTGCAGCGCCTGCAAAGCATGATTGACTACTGCACCCGCGAACATTGCCTGCGGACGTACATCCTGCGCTATTTCGGCGAAACGGGGACAGGGGACTGCGGCGACTGCGGCCACTGCACCGGCGGACGCTACGGCGAGGCCGCGACGGCTGACAGGCCCGCACGGACCCGCAGGACCGCCGCGATGGCAGGGGTTGATCAGGCCCCGGTGGACAGCGCGCTTTTCGAAAAGCTGCGGATGGTGCGCACGGCCCTGGCAAAGGTGTGGCATGTGCCGCCCTATGTCATCTGTTCCGATGCAGCGCTGACCAGCATGTGCCGCGTCAGGCCGGTGACTCCGGAAAGGATGCTGCAGGTCAGCGGCATGGGCGAGGTGAAAACGGCCCGCTATGGCGAGGCATTCATGTCGGTCATCCGGCAGCAGGAGAGCCCACAGGCCCCTGCGTCCGCCGTGGCAGAGAGGACAGCGCGGCGGGCTGCGGCCGCTGTGCCGGAACCGGCTGCGGCAGACGGCGAGGCGACGGATGACCTGTTCGAACAGCTGCGGGCGGTTCGCATGGCGCTGGCCAAGGAGGAGGGCGTGTTTGCCTTCCGCATCTGCTCCGACGCGACGCTGACCGGCATGTGCCGCGTCAGGCCGGTGACTCCGGAAATGATGCTGCAGGTCAGCGGCATGGGCGAGGTCAAGACGGCCCGCTATGGCGAGGCATTCATGTCGGTCATCCGGCGGCAGGAGGGCGGCGTCCGGCGGACGACGAAGCCTGACAGGCCGGCAGCCAGCCCATCCCCGGGAAAGGCTGTACCTCAAAAGGAGCGAGTCGTTTCCTTCACGGCCGCAGCGCCGCCGCCGTCAGAGGTGATCCTGCCCCGCGCAGGGGACGACGCATCCCTGACGGAGGCCTACCTCTCCGGCGCCACCATTCAGCAGATGGCGGAAGCCCTGGGCATCCCGGCGGCACAGATCCGGCAGCGCCTGCAGAAGCTGGGGCTGATATTCTGATTGCATCTGCGGTGGATGTGTGGTATGATGGAGTTGCCAGAAACGGAGGGAGTCGTGGCGATGAAAAGGTGGATTTGCTTGTTGCTGATGCTGTTTCTGTGCGCCGTCTGTGCGGTGGCTGCTGCGGAAACGGCCCCGGAGGTGCTGACCAGCGGCGACTGGAAATATGTCCTGCTGGAGGATGGTACGGCGGAGCTCACGGGCTATACCGGCACGGAAACGGCGCTGACCATCCCCGCGGAGCTGAATGGCTCTGCGGTGAGCCGCATCGGCAGCTATGCCCTGTATCAGAACGAGAAACTGCAGACGCTGATCATCCCCGAGGGCGTGACGGATATTGCGCCCTGGGCCTTCGGCGGCTGCAATGCCCTGCGCAGCGTCAGCCTCCCCCAGGGGCTGACCACCGTCGGCGAGGGCACCTTTGCGTACTGCATTGACCTGCGGGAGGTCGTGCTGCCAGACAGCGTGACGGCCCTGGGCAATGGCGCCTTCGGCAACTGCATAATGCTGACGGATGTGGTGCTGTCCGCCGGGCTGACGGAGATCAGCGCGGTGGCGTTCTACGGCTGCAGCTCCCTGACGGGCATTCTGGTGCCTGCGGGCGTGACGACCATCGGCGAGGGCGCGTTCTATGGCTGCCGGTCTCTGCGGAGCGCGGCGCTGCCTGCCAGCGTGACCGCCATCGGGGAGAACGCCTTTGCACAGTGCGGTGTTGATCTGCTGGTCACGGTGGAGCCGGGCTCTTATGCTGCCGCCTGGTGTGACGAGATGCACCATCATCACCGCTTTACGGCCGTGGACGGGAAAGATGGCGAATAATCCGAACAAACAGTGAATCCTGAAGAAAAACCATGAAGGAGTATCAACATGATTGAGAAGTATTCTGATGTGCTGATCCCCCAGCGCGCAGACCCCTGCATCCTGCTGGCGGATGACGGCTGGTACTATTTTACCGCCTCCGTTCCGGACTTCGACCTGATCGAGATCCGCCGGGCCAGGACCATCGAGGAGCTGCCCGACGCGCCCACCCGTGTGGTCTGGCACAAGCATGATGACGGCCCCATGAGCAAGTACATCTGGGCCCCGGAGATCCACCAGGTGGAGGAGCCGCACACCGACGGCAAGGTCTGGTGCATCTACTTCGCCGCTGCCGGTGAGGAGCCGGACAAGCACGGCGTGTTCTCCCACCGCACCTACTGCATCCAGTGCCATGGCGACCCCATGGTGGACGAGTGGGAGGAGATGGGCCAGATCAACACCGGCTGGGAATCCTTCACCATTGACTCCACCACTTTCGTGGCCAACGGGAAGCGCTACTTCTGCTGGGCCCAGCGCGATTATGACATCAAGGGCAACAGCAACCTGTACATCGCCGAAATGCTGTCTCCCACGGAGCTGAAGCTCCCGGCGACGCTGCTGACCATCCCGGAGTACGACTGGGAGTGCATCGGCTACCTGGTCAACGAGGGCCCCTCTGTCCTGAAGCACGGCGACAAGCTGTACCTGACCTACTCCGGCTCCGCCACGGACGAGAACTATGCCATGGGCATGCTGACAGCGGACGAGGACACCGACCTGCTGAAGAAGGAGAGCTGGAAGAAGTCTCCTGTGCCGGTTATGGTCACCGATCCGGCGCATCGCATCTTTGGCCCCGGCCACAACTCCTTCACCAAGGACAAGGACGGCCGCGACCTGCTGGTGTTCCACGCCCGTCCCTATCCGGGCTTTGACCCCGACCCGCTCTCCGACCCCAACCGCCACTGCCATGTCTGGCCCGTGGAGTATGACGAGAACGACCGGCCTGTGTTCAACTGATTCGGGAGGATACCCTCAACCGGGATCGCTGCGGCGGTTCCGGTTTTTGCTATTGGCAAAGCATGCCGCAGGGTGTATAATGTTTATATTATCTGCGTGATCCGCATCCGGAAGGAGAATGGTGGAAGAATGCGTATCCTCGTCCTCAACGGCAGCCCCAAGGGCAAGAACAGCATCACCCTGCAAACCATCGAGTACCTGAAGATTCTTTTCCCCGATCATGAATGGGAGACGCTCCATGTCGGCCAGAGGATCCGCGCACTGGAGAAGGACTTCGCCCCCGCGGCGGAGGCGCTGGTCCGGGCGGAGCTGGTACTGTTCAGCTATCCCGTGTACACCTTCATTGCTCCGGCGCAGCTGCACCGCTTTGTTGAGCTGATGAAGGAGCATGCCGTCGATGTGCGCGGCAAGTGGGCCAGCCAGATCAGCACAAGCAAGCATTTCTACGATGTGACAGCCCATCGCTATGTGATGGAAAATGCGCAGGAAATGGGCATGAAGTTTGTCCGCGGCCTGTCTGCCGACATGGATGACCTGACCTGCGAGCGCGGGCAGCAGGAGGCGGTTTCCTTCTTCAATCACCTGATGTGGTGCATCGAACGGGGGCTGTGCGAGCCTGATCTGCCTGTGCAGCCGGAGCCCGCGCATGTGCCTGTCACGCCGGTGGGGGACTCCCTCGGTCAGCGAGAAAGCTCGCTGCCAGCTCCCTCGGGGGACTCCCTCAGTCAGCGAGCAAGCTCGCTGCCAGCTCCCTCGGGGAGGGAGCTTTTAGGGGCGGAGAAGCCGGGGGATGTGGTCATCCTCACCGACTGCAGGCTGGAGGATACCCAGCTGGCGGCGATGATCGAGCGCTTCCGGGCGGTGTGCCCCAAGAAGACCCGCGTCATCAATATCCGCGAGTATCCCTTCCGCGGCGGCTGCCTGGGGTGCTTCCAGTGCGCAGCCAGCGGCAAGTGCATCCATAAGGACAACTTCGATGAATTCCTGCGCAGCGAGATCCAGTCCGCCGAGGCGGAGGTGCAGGCCTTCACCATCAGCGACCACGGCATGTCCGCGGCCTTCAAGCGTTACAGCGACCGGCAGTTCTGCAATGGGCACCGCACCGTGCGCATGGGCACGCCCATCGGCTACATCGTCAGCGGCAATTACCGCCATGAGGAGAACCTGCGCATGATCCTGGAGGGCCGGGCCGAGGTGGGCGGCAACTTCCTCTGCGGCGTGGCTACCGATGAGGTCAACACCGACGCCGCCATCGACGCACTGGCGCAGAAGCTGGCCTGGGCGATGGACAATCACCACACGCAGCCGAAGAACTTCCTGGGCGTGGGCGGCATGAAGATATTCCGCGACCTGATCTGGCTGATGCAGGGCCTGATGCGGGAGGATCACCGCTTCTTCAAGACCCACGGGCAGTATGATTTCCCCCAGAAGCACCGGGGGCGCATGCTGGCCATGTACCTGGTGGGCTTCCTGATGGGCAACAAGACCCTGCAGAAAAAGGCGGGCGGTAAGATGACCGAGGGCATGCTGATGCCCTATAACAAGGTGCTGGAAAAGGCCCGGAAAGAGGCGGAAAGCAGGTAAATACACAACAGGCAGGACGCGCGTGCATCCTGCCTGCTTTTTGTGCGGTTACGCGGGCTGAATGGGCAGCCAGATCTCTGCCTTGCTGGAGGGGGGATCGGCTTCATTCAACGGGTAGTAGAACTCGATGTTGCAGTTGTGGCTCAGCCGGTACTTGCGGCAGGCGGGCAGCCAGTCGCGCCACATCTGCGTGTTGACGTCCTGCAGCGTTGCCAGCGTGCAGGGGAATACCGCCCACATGCCGCCGGGGATGTCGCGGGTGATGCAGCCCTCCGGGATGGCCTGTCCGGGCTGGTAATGGTCGGCAATGAGGTAGTCGAACTCGCTGCCGTCTGCGTCGATGCACACGCCGAACTCGCCGTCCAGCGGCATGCCCTTCGCCATCATCTCGCTCCACCAGGCAGGGATCTCCGTGTAGCTGGTTTCGTTATGGAAGTGGCGCTGGAAGCCCACCACGGTGAAGGCCTCCTTCGTTTCGATCCTGTAATCCATCATGCTTCCTCCTTCCGGTTTTACGGATATACACATCGGCGCAAGGGAGCGCAGCATCACGCCGGGCAGGCCCGCCTGCGAGGGCAGCACGCCGTGGAAGCGTCGGAAGGCCCGGGCGAAGCTGTCGGGGGAGTCGTAGCCGTACTTTATCGCGGCGTCGATGACCTTCATGCCCTGTGTGAGCTCCTGGGCGGCGAGGGTCAGGCGGCGGCTGCGGATGTACTCGCCCAGCGGCATGCCGCACAGGGCGGAGAAGATGCGCTGAAAGTGATATGCGCTGACGTAGGCGCGCGCTGCCACGTCATGCACGTCAAGCGCCTCATCCAGGTTGTCCTCAATATAGGCGATGGCGGCCCGGATGCCCTCGCGGATGCTCTGCATGAACTTGCCCTCCTTGCGATGATGATGCAGCTATGATAACACAGGCGGCGCAGGGATGCCCGACTTTTTATGCGCACTCCCGGGCGGATGGGGAAACGGGAAAGAATGCGCGTAATCATTGTAAAAACACGTACGGGAGGCAGGAATCCGCCGGGGAGAACGCGAATAGTACCCCTGCTGTCAAGGACAGAAAGCAAAGGAGGATACACACGATGAAGATGAAGAAGCTTGCGCTGCTTGTGATCTGCCTGCTGCTGGGCACCCTGCTGCTGACGGCCTGCTCGGCGGGCGATCCCACCGGCACCTGGGTGCTGACCGGCGTGAAGAATGACCAGTCCGGCGAGATGGAAGATCTGCTGACCATGTGCGAGGCCTTTGACGTGAGCATCACGGCGAAGATCACCGCCAGCCGCGTGGAGATCGGCATGGCCGATGAGGATTTCATGAGCTTCAACTACCGCCTGAGCGGCAACAAGCTGGTGGATACCGCCGATGATTCGATCGTGCGCTTCCGCGTGGAGGGCGAGACCCTGACGCTGATCTTTGAGGACTGCGATATGGTCTTCACCCGTGTGAACTGATCCGTCACGCGGAATAGGGGCTCCGTGCCGATGGGTGCGGGGCCTTTTGCGTTCCCCTGCGGCGGAAAGGGGCGGGATAAGGGTAGTAAAGACCGGCAAAAGCCAGCAAAAACTGCCTTGACTGCCCGGAAATGTGAAAAAACAGGGTTGACAATGGCATAAAACGGTGCTATCATATAAAAGTACCATTTCCGGTGGTAATGATGGAGAGGTCCCACCTGTTCCCATTCCGAACACAGTCGTTAAGCTCTCCAGTGCCGAAAGTACTTGGCTGGACACGGCCCGGGAGGATAGGTCACTGCCGGATTCCCTTTTTTCGGTCATCCCAGTCTGAAGGCTGTGCTGGCTGCACGCGGTCATTGCAAGCAATGCCTCGCGTTAGTCGGGCTGTGCCCGACCTCCATATTCCTCAGTAGCTCAATGGCAGAGCACCCGGCTGTTAACCGGGTTGTTGTAGGTTCGAGCCCTACCTGGGGAGCGCAAACCGATTGCTTCTGCAGTCGGTTTTTTTGTTGTATTTGGCGATTCTGTCCCCGCGGCGGGCAGGAATCCGGCGGATGTGGTCGAACAGAATGTAACGATGCAATGCCATGAGCAATGGGGAGGAAGCAAGATGAATGAGGTGAAAAGGATGAAGAAGTCGATGAAGATGGCTCTGGCGCTGTGCCTGACGGCGCTGCTGCTGCTGGCAGGCGGCTGCGGCAAGAAGGACGTGGCTGCCGACATGCTGGGCGTGTGGGAGCTGACGGACATGACCGGCTCGCTGGACGCGGTGACCAGCATGCAGTACTACAAGGACATGGGCGTGAAGGTGCAGATGGCCATCAGCCGCACAGAGCTGGAAATGGTTACCACCTACAACGGCGGCGAGGAGTACGACCATCAGACGGTGGCCTACCGCATTGAGGGGGACAAGTTCATCACCGATGCGGCGGAGCTGGTGTTTACCCTCAAGGGCGACACGCTGACCCTGGCCTCGGCCGATGGCGTGACCATGGTTTACACCCGCAAGTGACATATCCCGACCAGGGAAAAGGAAGCCTGCTGCGCTGCAGCGGGCTTTTCTGCTGTGGTCAGATGCTGCTGTGAAAGCCGGAAAAAGCCCCGGACGCAGCGGAGCGCCGGGACTTGGAAAGAATCTATGCTCAGGCGTCGGAGGCGTCCGGCCCGGCGGTACTTTCTGCATTCGCATCGGCTTTGTCGGCAGGCTGCAGGGCGGCCAGGCTGCGCTCCAACCCCAGAATCTGATCCATCAGGGCGGTGATGCGGCTGTTCTGGCGCAGGGCCTCCTCGCGCAGGGCGGCGTTTTCGGCCTGCAGCGTGTGCATGGAGGCGGTGGCCCGCAGGGCGTGACAGAGGGGATGGAGCATGGCGTCGGTGCGCAGGTCAATGACGCAGGTGCGGGCGCGGCGATCGGCATAGCGCATGCCCCCTGCGCTGGCGGAAAATGCGCCGGAGAAGGGGATGATGCGCCCATCTGGCACAGGCGCCTCCTCCAGGGTGAAGAGGGCGGCGTAAACGCAGGCGATGGCGCTGTGATCCAACAGGTGAATGGTGGGCACCTCGCCGGTGACGATGGCGCGCAGGAGCCAGCAGTCGCCGTTGTGCCGGATGTCCTCCCGGATGGCGTCGGTCATGGCGGTCAGGTAGGACGTCAGCAGCTCCTCCTGCCGCAGGGAACGGGAATAAGCGGAGGCGAAATGATCGTAGGTGCTCCTGTCTCGCTGCACATTGACGGGCAGGTGATAGGTCTCATAAAGCCGGTAGGTGGCGTGATGAATGGGCTGGGGCATGGCTGGGTCTCCTTCCGGGACGCTTCTTTTTCGGGTGTGCTGCAGCCATTATAGCACAGCCGCGGCCCTTTGAAAAGACGGGATGCGCAAAAAGCGCGCCCCGCACCGGTGAGGGCCGGACGGAGCGCGCAGCGATGATTTACTTGCGGGTGGCGGTGAAGGACATTTCGCCGCCCTCGACGGGGGCCAGGATGACGGTGTTGGTGTCGCCCTCGTACCCCTCGGGGAAGCGCAGGGCGTGGATCTCCCAGGCGTAGGGCGCGGAGGTGAAGGTCACCACGCCATTCTCGTCGGTGGTGTAGACCTGGCAGGTCTCCGCGTTGCAGACTTGAACCATCACGCCGGCGACGGGCTGGCCGTCCTGGTCGGCGTACCTGATGATGTAGGTGGCCTCGGTCTGCACCTTAACAGCGTCGCCGGGCAGCGCGTCGGCGGCGGGCAGGGCGCCGTCGGCGTAGGTCCAGGTGCCCAGACCGTTGTTGGTCACGAAGGCGTTGGCATTGGCCTCGTCCTTCAGGAAGATGACCATGACCATGTTGCTGCCGGTGGGATCAAGGTACATTGCCATGTAGCAGTAGGTGTAGCCGGTGGTCTCCATGGCGTCCACGCCGGTGGTGACGCTGTAGCCATTCCCGGTCACCGCGGCGGACAGGGGGGTGGTGACGCCGTCGAAGTAGGAGTAGAAGAAGGCGCCCTCGGGATCGACGTCGGCAGTGATGGTGGCGTCGAAGGTGGCGACGTCATCATTGATGATGTAACAGGTGGCGGGGCCGAAGGCGTTCATCAGGATACCGGCCTCGTCGGAGATGATGATTTCCCTTGCCCCCTGGTTGGTGACGGTCAGGGTGTTGGCCTCGGCCACAGGGTATGCGGGGTTGGCGGCCAGCGCGGCAGCAGCGGCGTCACCGCTGGCGACGGTCACGGAGTCAACCCAGATGGCGTCCTCGCCGCCGTCGGTCATCATGTCCTTGACGTAGGACAGAGTCACCGTGTAATCGCCATCCGCCTCCACGGGGATGGCGTAGGTCATCCAGTCATGCTCGCCGCCGAAAATCTTGACGGGCTCGCCGTTCACGGCGATCTCCAGCAGGTCGCAGCCAGCCTCGGTGGAGGTCTTGAAGGTGATGACGATGGCGTCGCCGGCCTTAGTGGTCACGGTGGTGTTGACTGCCGCGGCGGTGGAGCCATAGGCAGCGTTGGTGGAGGTCACGACGGTGCGGCCGTCCTTCTCCACGATGGCCATGGGCCAGGTGTACTCGTCCGCAGCGTTCGCAGCGGCGGCGACGTCCAGCGCGGAAGCCAGATCAGCCTCGGCGGCGGGAGCCACGTTGGGCTTCATTGGGGGGATGGCGGTCAGCACGGTGGACTCGGTGTAATCGTCGCCCACGAAGGCGTCAAACAGGCGGGTGAAGGAGCCCACGTCCGGCAGGGAACCGGCTTCCCAGAAGCAGATGCTGCCGAAGCGATCCACCACGATGGTGGTGGGGATGGCGGAAACCTGAAGCTTATCGGCCATGCCCACGGTATCCTGGGCGACATAGAAGGTCATGCCCATGCTCTCCACGAACTCGGCCAGCACGTCGTCCGTGTCGGTGGGCTCGCAGGTCAGGGCGATGATGGCCACGTCCTCAGCATACTGGGTGTAGGCTTCCTGCATGAAGGGGAATTCGTTACGGCAGGGGCCGCACCAGGTCGCCCAGATGTTGATCAGCACCATATCCTTCTCAGCCAGCAGCTCGTAGAGGGAAACGGTCTGGCCATCCCAGGTGGTGACGGTGAAATCGTCGATCCTGCCGCCCAGGGTGTAGCTGCCGGGGGCTTCCTCGGCGACGGCGGCGCAGCTGCCCAGCATCAGCAGGGCCAGGACGAGTGCCAGCAGGGATTTGAGGTTCTTCATAATCGGTTATCCTCCTTTTCAGCGGATGAAGTGTATTCATTATAGGCGCTGTGGGGAGGCCTGTCAAGAAGAGCAGGAAAAAAAGCGTGCTTTCAAAAATTGTATTTGCGGTAGTTGATTGGCTTGTTTGCGTGTGCTGACTGTGATATACTACATGACAGGCAGATTTTATGCGAAGGGAAGGGTGACCATGACCAGAATCCTGCCATGGATGCGCGGGGCGACGGCGCTGATGACGCTGCTGCTGGCGCTGCTCTTATGCTGGCAATGCATTGATATTTATGCGGACGGCAACGCCGCGGACAACCTGGACGAGAACGGTGTGCATATCGCCCCCGTCTATACCATGGAGGATGTTGGCGGGCGGCTGATGTCGCTGGCGGTTCCGGCGGCGGCGTATGTGCTGCTGATCGCGGCGACGGCCATCATGCAGGCATTCGTGCCGCAGGAACGGGAATGCGCGGCCATGACGGCGGAGAACCGCCTGCGCCTGCAGAAGCGCCGCATCGGGGAGCTGCCCGCTCAGGCGCAGCAGGAGGAAGCGCTGCGCCGCAATATCCGCCTGGCGACGGCGGCGGTATTGACGCTCTGCGCGGTGATGGCGGGCTTTTTCCTGTTCGACGGCGCGAACTTTGTCTCCTGGGATCTGGAGGCTGTGATGGGGGCAATGCTGCTGCATGCGGCCCCGTGGGCGGCGATGGCGCTGTTGGCGGTGTATGTCGCCCTGCGCGCCTGCGATGCGAGCTTCATCAGGGAGTGCGAGGCGCTGAAGGGTCAGCCTGCCGGGAAGCCCGCCCCCCTTCAGGAGAGCGCCTTCCCCGCCTCTGTCCTGCGGGCTGACCTGTACGCGGCGGCCATGGTGTTCATCGTGCTGGGTGTGATGAACGGCGGCTTGTACGACGTGCTGGTGAAGGCCATCAATATCTGTACGGAGTGCATCGGCCTTGGGTAAGATGATCGGATGGATCAAGGCGCACCTGCCCACCCAGCGCAGGCTGATCCAGCTTTACGCAGCGCTGCTGTACAACGCCCACGCCAAGGGCTTCATCACCGGCAACATTTACACCGGCAGCAGCAAGATTCTCTGCCTGCCGGGCTTCAACTGCTATTCCTGCCCCGGAGCAATCGGCGCGTGTCCGCTGGGCGCGCTGCAAAACGCGCTGGCGGCCTCCGGCACCCGCGCTCCCATGTATGTGCTGGGTATTCTGATGCTCTTCGGCCTGACACTGGGCCGTACCATCTGCGGCTTCCTCTGTCCGGCGGGCCTGCTGCAGGAGTGGCTGCATAAGATCCCCACGCCCAAGGTGGGCAAGGGCCGCGTCACCCGCGCGCTCTCCTGGCTCAAGTATATCATTCTGGCTGTGTTCGTGGTCATCATCCCGCTGTGGTACGCGCTTCAGAGGTACCCTGTACCGGCCTTCTGCAAGTACATCTGCCCCGTGGGCACCTTTGAGGGCGCGGTGGGGCTGCTCTCGAACCCGGTCAATGAGGACAAGTTCTCCATGCTGGGCGTCCTCTTCACGCGCAAGTTTGTGATTCTGATCGCCATCGTCGCGGCGTGTATCTTCGTGTACCGTGCGTTCTGCCGCTTTCTGTGTCCGCTGGGGGCGATTTACGGCCTGTTTGCCAGGGTCGCGCTGATCGGCGTGAAGGTGGATGTGCCCAAGTGCACCGACTGCGGCCGCTGCGTGGGCCACTGCCGGATGGACGTGAAGCGCGTGGGCGACCATGAGTGCATCCACTGCGGCGAGTGCATTGATGTGTGCCCCACCAAAGCCATTTCCTTCAAGGCGGGCAAGTATGTGCTGCACGGCCCGCAAATCGAAACGGCCTCCGCACCGCAGCAGAAGAAGATGTGCCGGAACCGCCGCTGGGCGTGGATTGCGGCGCTCCTGGTGCTGGCGGGCGCGCTGGCGTTCTTCAATCTGCCAGCCGGGCCTGTGACAGATCCCGTGCCGGAGACGGTGGTGAACAGCCTGCCCGTGGGCAAAGAGGTCGGCATGGCCGCGCCGGACTTCACCGTGCCCCTTTACGGCGGCGGGGAATTCACACTGAGCGAGCACCGGGGCAAGGTGGTCATCGTCAACTTCTGGGCGACGTGGTGCACGCCCTGCTGCCAGGAGCTGCCCCACTTTGACGAGCTGGTGGCTAACCACGGCGACGAGGTCGTGATCGTGGCCATCCACTCGGAGCTGGTGACGGACGATGTGGAGGGCTACCTTGCGGGCTTCAGCTACCGGATGCCCTTCGCGCTGGACGAGACCGGCGATGTGATCACCTCCTTCGGCGGCTCGACCATGCTGCCCCAGACGATCGTCGTTGACGCGGACGGCGTGATCACCTACAACGCCGTGGGCTCGGTGACCTACGCCAAGCTGGAGAGCCTGCTGAAGGCTGCCCAGACCGGCGTGATGACCACCAACGCCGTGGAAGCTACGCCCGAGGCCACCGCCACCCCCGCGCCCACTGCGATGCCCGCGCCCACCAAGGCGCCCACCGTCCAGCGAGGCCCCGGCTTGTCCCGCTGAATTCCTTCGCCCTTCCGCCCTGTGCCGGAGGGGCGCCTTTTGTTGACAAGCACCGGCGATGCACCTATAATGAAGACATCACCCCAAACGAATAAATCAGGAGGCGCACCCCATGAAGCTGCTCCCCATTGTCCCCGCCATTGACGAATTTGCTGACTTTGCTGCCTTCGCCAGGTCTTTTGCCCTTACGGAGCGGGATCTGATCTTCACCAGCGGCAGGACGTACCGCCGCTTTATCGCCCCCCTGCAGCTGCCCTGCGCGGTGCTCTTCCGCGAGGATTACGGCTCCGGCGAGCCCACCGACGGCGCGGTCAATGCCATGCTGGCCGCCCGGGACGGGGTGCATGCCCGCATCCCCGGCGGCGTCGGCCGCATCATTGCCATCGGCGGCGGCAGCGTGCTGGACATGGCCAAGGTGCTGGCCGTTGCGCCCCACGGCACGGCGGACGTCAACGAGCTTTACCCCGATATGGCGAGCCTCGCCCGCCGGCATGAGCTGATTGCCCTGCCCACCACCTGCGGCACGGGGAGCGAAGTGACCAACATTTCCGTCATCTTCCGCACGGCCCTGAACACCAAGCATGGCCTTGTGGGCGATGCGCTCTATCCTGTCCATGCGGGGCTGGTTCCGGAACTGATGGACGGTCTGCCCTACGGGGTCTTTGCTGCCAGCGCCATCGACGCGCTGATCCACGCGGCCGAGTCCTTCCTGTCTCCGCTGGCGACGCAGGAGACCATGGCCCGCAGCTGCGAGGCCATCCGCGGCATCCTCACCGGCTTTGCGGCCGTGGCGGAGAACCGCGACGCGCTGCCGTCCCTGCATGGGCAGTTCCTGCGCAGCGCAACGGTGGCGGGGCTGGCCTTCGGCGCGGCGGGCTGCGGCCCGGTGCATGCGCTGTCCTTTGCCTTGGGCGGCAAGTACCATGTCCCTCACGGGGAGAGCTGCTATCAGTACTTCCTGCCGGTGCTGCGCTATTACAAAGCCCGCCGCCCGGACGGCGAGCGTCTGCAGGAGCTGGAAGCCCTGCTGCGTGATGTTCTGCATGCGGAGGATGGCTTTGCGGCGCTGGCGGCGCTGCTGGAGCGCATCCTGCCCAGGAAGCCCATGTCCGCCTACGGGGCGGTGGAGGCCGATGCTGCCGCCTTCGCCCGCAGCACCATCGACAACCAGCAGCGCCTGCTGGCCCGCGCCTATGTGCCGCTGGACTACGAGGCGGCGCTGGCCATCGAGGAAGAATGCCTTTGAGGGAATTATGAATTCGGAATTCGGAATTTGAGGTGTGGGCGGCGTTGAAGGGTATGATGCTGTCAGTGCAGCAGCCAGAGGCTCCCCCTTGGGGGGAGCTGTCAGCGCAGCTGACTGAGAGGGTCTTTCCCGCTGTCAGACTGATTGGAGGCGATATGATGCAATTCACTGCCCGCATTGACCGACCAATGGGGAGTGCGCATCCCAAACACCCTGACCTGATCTACCGTGTCAACTATGGCGAGATCGTGGGCGTTCCGGCCCTGGACGGGGACTGGCAGGATGTGTATGTCCTGGGGGTGGACGGGCCGGTGGCGGAATTCACCGGGGAGCGCATTGCCGTCATCCACCGCCGCGACGATGTGGAGGACAAGTGGGTGCTGGCGCCGGAGGGCATGCGCTTCACGGCGGAGGAGATCATGGCCGCCGTCCGCTTTCAGGAGCAGTACTTCGATTCGTATGCCGTGATGGAGGAGGACGCGCCGGAAAGCATCGTCATCCGCCGGGTGGACGAAGCCCTGCTGGACGCTGCCCTGGCTATCCGCCTGGACTGCCTGCGGGAGGTGTTTTCCTGCGGCCCGGAGCATGACTTTTCCCCGGAATTCATCGCAGCCACGGCGGATTTCCTGCGCACGGCTGACCAGGTGACCCTGCTGGCCATGGACGGGGAGACGCCCGTGGCTTGTGCGACGCTGTGCTTCAAATGGTACATCCCCACGCCCGGGCATCCCACGGGGCGGCGCGCGCACCTGATGAATGTCTGCACCGCGCCCGGATACCGCCGCCGGGGCCTGGCGAAGCGGCTGGTGATGACCCTGCAGGCCATCGGGAAAAAACGCGGCGTGACGGAGATCACCCTGGACGCCACCGATGAGGGCCGCAGGCTCTACGAAAGCATGGGATACCGGACCAGCGACGAGGCCATGTATCTGGATATCGGAAGGTAAGTGGAGAAGATGGACATCTATCTGTGGATGCTGGCTGTGCTGGTCGGCTATTTTGTCAAGGGCATTGCGGGCATCGGCAACACCCTGGTGGTGACCGCCGCCATGACCTGGACGCGCACCAATCAGCAGATCACCCCCGTCGAGCTGCTGCTGTGCGTACCCACCAATCTGCTGCTGGCCTGGAAAAACCGCCGCCACATCGACTGGCGGCTGACCATCCCGCCCCTTTGCATGGTGCTGGCGGGGGACGTGGTGGGTGTGCTGCTGCTGAAGAATGCGGACGTCACGGCGCTCAAGGGCGTTTTCGGCGTGGTGCTGATCCTGCTGGGTGCGGAGATGCTCTGGCGGGAGCTGCGGGGCACGGCCTCGCTCAGGAAGCCCCACCCGGTCACGCTGTGGATGCTGGGGATTTCCGCCGGCGTGCTGTGCGGTCTGTTTGGCGCGGGAGCGCTGCTGGCGGCCTATTTTGCCCGCGTCACCCGGGATGACAAGGTCTACAAGGGCAGCATGTGCCTCATCTTCGCGCTGGAGAACATCTTCCGCGTCATCGTTTGCAGCGCAACGGGTCTGCTGACCCTGGAGACGGTCAGAATTGCCGCCATCCTGGCGCTGCCGATGCTCGCGGGCCTCTTCGCAGGCATGAAGCTCTCCGGGAAAATGAACGCCCGTACCATGCGTATCGTCATCATCGTGATGCTGATGGTCTCCGGGCTGCCGCTGGTGCTGGCGAATCTGTGAGGGGGTTATCCGGTCTGTTGGAAGGTCACAGCGCGGCGCCATGGGTGACCGGAAATGCGTGAAAAGGGTCGTGCCGCAGGGGCGGGCATGTCGCCTGCGTCCCTCAATACACTGCGACGGAAGCGGGCGTCAAAAGGCTCCCTCCTGAGGAAGCTGTCAGCGCAGCTGACTGAGGGAGTTCCTCCCGGTGAAGCGGATTTCCCGCAGAGGTACGCACAGCCGAGGCCGGGCGGGCGAGCGATGCTCGCCCCTACGGTTGCCGGAGGGTGGAATTTGCCGCTGGAGCGCACCGGGACATGAGGCCCCTACGGCAGTATGGTGCATGACGGGCGGCAAGCCCCTCCCCCCATGGATTTGATACGGCAATGGGCTGATGGGGCTGTATACGCGGCGGCGGTACTTCTGATTCTTGCCCCACGACTAATTCCTCCCCGGAAAGAGGGGTTCCCGCCCCGGACGGCGAATATTCCATATACCGGGCGTTATGCTTGCCCGGCTGACAATGCACACAACGAGGTCTGTATATATGAACGAAGCAAAGAAGATCGGCATCCTGGGCGCGGGCACCTGGGGCGTGGCCCTGGCGCGCTTGCTGGAGCGCAACGGGCATGCCGTCACCGTGTGGTCGAAGTTCCAGGCGGAGGTGGACAGCCTGAATCAGAACCGCGTCCACCCCAATCTGCCGGGGCTGGTCATTGCCGATGACATTGCCTTCACCACCGATATGGAAAATGTCTGCCGGGACAAGGACATCCTGCTCTTTGCCGTACCGTCGGTGTTTGTGCGCTCCACGACGGCGTTGGCGGCGCCCTTCATCCCCGACGGGCAGGTGATCGTGGACGTGGCCAAGGGCATCGAGCCGGATTCCCTCATGACCATGACCGAGGTCATCATGGACGCCCTGGGCCAGGATGACCGGCATGAGCATGTGAAGCTGGTGGCCCTGTCCGGTCCCACCCATGCCGAGGAGGTCGCGCTGGACATGCCCACCTCCATCGTGTCCGCCTGTGAGGACATGGAGGTGGCGGAGCTGGTGCAGGATGTGTTCATGGACTCCTGCATGCGCACCTACACCAACGGCGACGTCCTGGGCGTGGAGCTGTGCGGCGCGCTGAAGAACATCGTGGCCCTGGCGGCGGGCATCTCCACCGGCCTGGGCTTCGGCGACAACGCCAAGGCGGCCCTCATCACCCGCGGCATGGCGGAGATCACCCGCCTGGGCCTGGCTATGGGCTGCTCGGAGCAGACCTTCTTCGGCCTGGCGGGCATCGGCGACCTGATCGTCACCGCCACCTCGCCCCACAGCCGCAACAACCGCTGCGGCATGCTGCTGGGTCAGGGGATGAAGCCGGAGGACGCCATCCGCGAGGTCGGCATGGTGGTGGAGGGCGTCAATGCCCTGCCGGCCGCCATGCAGCTGGCGGAGCGTCATGGGGTGGACATGCCCATCGTCAGCGGCGTGAACGCCGTGGTGCAGGGCGTCATGAGCCCGAAGGAGATGGCCCTGGCCCTGATGACCCGCGACAAGACCAGCGAGGTCAACCAGAACGAAATGAACGTGCGCTTCGAGAGTGCGCTGATGCGCCGCCGCATGCACGGCGAGACCCGCCGCGTGCTGGTGGGCGGCACCTTCCCGATGCTGACCCACGAGGAGATCATGTGGCTGAAAAACGCCAAGGCCCAGGGCACCTGGCTGGCCGTGGCCCTGGTGGACGACGGCGACGCGGAGAAGTTTGCCGGGCGCAAGGCCAGCCTGCGGGCCCTGAGGTGCGTGGATCGCGTCATTCCCGTGCGGGACTGGGACGACCTGACCGATGCAGTGCGCAACCTGCGCATCGACCTGATCGTTGCCCGGCCTCATCAGGCGGAGCAGTTTGCAGAGCAGCCCGGACTGCACGCAGAGGTTGTGACGCTGTAATGGCATATGCAAAACTCCCCGGCACAGCTGCGTTTGTGCCGGGGAGTTTTGCGCTGCCTCACAGGTAGATGCGGATGTCGATGGCCAGCTTCTGCTCCAGGTCGATGAGCTTCTTCGTCAGCTCCTTGGCCCTCTCGTCGGCGGCCTTGTACTCGTTGAGGTACTTGTGCAGGGACTTGACGCCCATGTTGCAGCCGTCGGTCATCAGGTCGGCGATGGTCTGGTCGCTGGGATCGACCATGAGCATGGCGTTGGTCTTCAGCCAGGACATGCCCTTGGCCATGGGCGCGGGTTCCTTGCCGCCGTCGTGGAAGCGGTGGAGCTCCGCCTGGATCTCCCTGTCCAGCTCGTCATGGTGGTGGCGGCTGTCCACCAGCACCTGGCGGAAGCGCTCGTCATGGATGCGCTCCACCACGCTTTCGATGGAGCTGACGCCCATTTTGACCCCTGCGTCGCATTCCCGTAGCAGACGGATGGTATCCTGTTCAATCATGAAAAAATCCCTCCCTTTGCACTTCATTGTGTCCGGGAGGGAAGGGATTATGCGCGCTTCTTGGGCGTGTAGCTGACCTCGCTGACGGAATAGACCGTCACGAAGGCTTTGGGATCCACCCGGCGGACATAGTCCATCAGCAGGCGGTACTCCTGCTTGTCCACGATGGTGATGATCTCCTTGCGCACCACGTTATCGTAGGCGCCGATGGTGTTGCTGAGGCTGGCGCCGGAGTGCAGGTCGTACAGGATGTAATGCACGATGTCATCCACCCTGGGGGAGAGGATGCACACGCGCCGCTTGATGTTCAGGCCGAAGATGAAGTGATCCACTACCAGGCCGCCGAAATAGGTGCCCAGCAGGCTCAGCACCACGATCTTCGGGTCTGCGCCGGGATTGAGCGCGGAGCCCGCCGCCACCACCATGCCGGAAAGGGACATGGCTGCTCCCAGATCCATCCGCAGGTATTTGTTCATGATCTTTGCCACGATGTCCAGGCCGCCGGAGGAGGCGTTGCAGCTGAACAGGAAGGACAGGCCCACGCCCACCACCAGGATGTAGCAGACCATGTCCAGCGCGGGATCGGCGGTGATGGACTGGAAATCCGGGAAAACGATCTCGAACACAGCGATGATCAGGGGCATCAGGATGGCGCAGTAGACGGTTTTTGCACCGAACTCCGGGCCGACGAGGAGGAAGCCGATGATCAGCAGGACGATGTTGAGCGCCAGCAGGATGGTGGACATGGGCAGGGGGATGAAGTTGGCCAGGATCATGGCCAGGGCAGCGCCGCTGCCGATGGAGATCTGGCTGGGCTGCATGAAGAAGTAGACGGCCACGGCCACGATGAAGGTACCCGCGTGGATGGCCAGGAGCTCCTTGAGGGAGATTTTTGCAAACAGCTTCTTGAGCATTGTTCAGAACCTCGCAGGACAGATTGCGTTACTAATAATACCACGCAAAGGGACGTTTTCCTGCCGGATGCGCGAAAAAATGGGCTCTTCACGGAAAGTTGGGGAATGGTTTGTTTGATATGGCGCAGACACCTTCAACTCCATTGCGGCTGCATCAGAGCCTCAAAGAGGAAGATGCGGCGTCTTTGCGGAGGGTTGCGCCCTCGTTCTTATTTATTCAAGCAACCCTCCGCAACGTCGCCGCCCCGATATGCAGCCGCCTTTCCATCGCCTCAGGGGCAGGAGGGGGACGGGGGGAAAAGCTCCGTTAGCTTTTCCCCCAGCGCCTTTGCGCCGCTTGCGGCGGGCGAAAGCGGCTTCCTACTTACATTGTTGGTCTTTCCCTAAGAAAACGTGAAGAACCAAAAAATGACGGCATTCATGCTTGTAAAAAGCGGGCGTGTGTGTTACACTGAAGGAAAGCGGAGGTTCAATGCCTCCTGACCTGTGAAACGGATATACAATAAAGGAAGATGAACGATGAGGAAGCTGCTGCTGGTGTTGTGCCTGCTGCTGCTGCCGACGCTGGCGCTGGCCGGCGGGCTGAGCGGTCTGCTGGGCACATCCGCGCCGGTGCCGGATCCGGCGGATATCATCGGCTATGCGCCCACCTTCTTTGAGGAAGAGGTGCTGTGCCAGGGGGTGATGTACACCTCCTTCGCCTACCCGATGCCGGAGGACATGGACGCTTTCATGGCGGAATATGCCGCCCTTGCGGCGTCGGCGGGGTATACCGTCACGCCCTCGACCCTGCCGACGGACAACGGCAAGCAGGGGCCCTTCGCCTGGTGCGTCAGCGCCGGTGCGCGCCATGCCTGGCTGGTGCCGGATCACATGGGCTGCCTGCTGCTGATGGTCAACAACGACCTGGCCTTTGCCCACATGCCCACGCCCGTGCCGACCGCGCCGCCCACCCCCGCGCCCACGGAATATGTCGCGCCGTCGTATTCCAATGACGGAGCTTCCTATCCGGGCGACGTCCCCGGTCGCCATGTGGAGTATGAGACGGTGAAGGTGGACTGCCCCGGCTGCGTCGGCGGCAGGTGCAGCGTCTGCAACGGAACCGGTACATACCGCATGTACGGCGAAGCCGTGCCCTGCGACCGGTACTGCTCGGCCTGTGACGGCCTGGGATATATCATTCAGGAAAAGCCGGTCTGGGTCTACGACTGACCGGCACAGAATGTCTGTGATCGTCCGACCCGAAGCGGACGTGACATAGAAAAACAGGAGGTACACGATGATGAAGAGATTCCTTGCGCTGATCCTTGCGGTGCTGCTGATGGCGGCGTGTACTACGGCCTCCGCCTCGGGCCTTGCGGGCCTGCTGGGCGGTACGACGACGGCCCAGCCCGTGCCCGACCCGGTGAAGGTGACGGGCGCTTACGGCTCCCTGCTGGCGGAGAATTACCAGTTTTCCGCCGACTACCTGTGTGACGCCTATGTCTACGCAAAGCCGGACGATGTGCGCGAATTCGTCAACATGTACACCGTCAGCTGCCGCCAGGCGGGCTACTCCGTGACCGCTGCCACCATCGACGGTGCCCAGGCCTATACCATCCAGCGCGGCGACGGCAGCTATGCCTGCCTGTTCCCGGATTACGGCGGCCAGATGCTGCTGCTGATCCAGAAGGGCATGACCTTTGAGCTTCAGAGCCGCACGAATTACGCCACCATCATCTACAACAACCTCGCCTATGAGCTGGAGATGTGGAGCGCGGAGGAGTGGCTCTGGTTTGACGCCTGGAACCTGTACTTCAAGTGCGACCGCGGCGTGATCAAGTACATCCAGATCACCCTGCCCCGTGCTGCCGTCTCCGGCGATGAGTACTATGTCTCCGGTAAAGACCATGTGGAGGGCTTCTCCCTCATGCTGGACATGGAGAAGGAGCTGCTGGGCATCAATGCGCCCCTGTTCGGCGTGCGATCGGACGCGATTGAGAATTCCCGCGACTATGCCCATGTGGTCGTCCACACCGTGCGCGATGTGGAGGGCGGCGTGCTGATCGAGGGCGAGTTCAACGGCTCCTTCGACAAGGGGACCATCATCATTGAGGACTTCATCTTCAGCGCCATCGTCGAGAAATGACCTGTTTCGGCCGCTTCCGCAGGGGAGCGGCTGTTTTCCGGCGCAGAATGGTGTTTCGGCGGCAGTGGAACGCGGTATAATCAAAGCAGGAAGCCTGTGAAGGGAGAGGAAGAATATGGCTGCGAGGAATATCACGGAGCAGCAGCTGCATGAGCTGCTGACAGGTCATCACATGGTGCTGGTGGACTTCTGGGCCCCCTGGTGCGGGGACTGCCGCAGGATTGCCGGGGCCTATGATGACATTGCCGCGGAATATGCGGATGTGCTGACGACGGTGAAGGTGAACGTGGACGAGTTTGAGGGCATCCGGGAACGGGAGGAGATCCGCCGTATCCCGACCCTGCGCCTCTACCGGGACGGCGAGGCCCTGGGGCAGATCGTGGAGCCCCCGGCCTGGGCGGATATCGACGCCTTCCTCGCTGACTTCCTTCCCCGGGAGGCGAAGGGTGAGCAGGAGAACATGGTGGAGGCAGTGCATGACATGGTCATCATCGGCGGTGGCCCCGGCGGCTGCACGGCGGCGCTGTATGCGGCCCGCGCCGGGCTGGATGTGCTGCTAGTGGAGCGCATGTCCGCCGGAGGACAGATGGCCCTGACGCAGCAGATCGACAACTACCCCGGCTTCCCCGAGGGCATCGACGGCCTGACCCTGGGGCAGCAGATGCATCAGCAGGCCATGCGCTTCGGCGCAAAGACGCTCAATGCCCGGGTCACACGCATTGACCTGGCGGCGACGCCGAAGGTGGTCGGGACAACGGAGGGTGTGCTCCATGCCCGTACGGTGGTGCTTGCCACGGGCGCCGACCCGCGCCGCCTGGGCCTGCCGGAGGAAGCGTCGCTTCTGGGCCGGGGCGTGGCATACTGCGCGGCCTGCGACGGTATGTTCTATAAAGGACAGACGGTGGTGGTGGTGGGCAGCGGCAATTCTGCGGCGGCGGATGCGCTGCTGCTCAGCCGCGTTGCCCGCAGGGTGATCGTGGTGCATCGCCGCGACAGCCTGCGCGCCACGAAGGTCTATCATGACCCGCTGATGAATGCCCCGAATGTGGAATTCCGCTGGAACAGCGTGGTGGAGGAGATCCTGCATGACGATCTGGTGACCGGCGTGCGCCTGCGGAATGTGGTCACGGGAGAAGTGGCAGACGTTGCCTGCCAGGGCGTGTTTGTTAGCATCGGCCGCCAGCCTGTCACGGCGCTGGCCGAGGGTCAGCTGACCCTTCAGGATGGCTACATCGTCGCCGACGAAAGCACCTGCACCTCCGTCCCCGGCGTGTTTGCCGTGGGCGATGTGCGCACCAAGGCGGTGCGGCAGGTGGTCACCGCCGTGGCTGACGGCGCTGTGGCGGTTCACATGGCGGAGGAGTATCTGGCCGGACGCTGATCCGGCGGCACACAACAAGGTCGTCCCATCCGTACCGGACGGGGCGGCCTTTTCATTGGAAGCCGGACCATCCATCTGCGCCGGAGATTCCGGCATGCCGGCCGCTGTGGGAGAATACAAAAGAGCCGCGAACATCACGTTCACGGCTCTGTGCACGCCCGACGGGACAGGTATGGAAGTCATGCTCATGAAGCAGCAGATCGGCAGGGGCTGCGATGTGGATTGCCGTGTCCTCCGCTCATTCGAGCGCAGAAACGGGGAGGTCAACATTCTCCAGGAAATCATTCTTTTCCACATCGGGGCCGACACGGGTGGCATAGAGGCCGAAGACCGTGTTGTCATAATAGCTGCCGAACTCCTCCACCGACAGGGGGACGCGCTTCTTTCCCACTGTATAGACCAGCCCTGTCTGGCTCACATGGTAGGTAAACGCCTCTTCGGCTGCCTGCATGCCGGTTCTGCCATTTTGGCTGGCGAGCGGCACATCCCAGGGGAAATGCAGCTGCACACTCTCATCGCCGTAAAGATGCAGGTACAGCTTCTTCACTTCCCATGTACCGTACTCCTCGGCGGATTCGGGGAAGCTGTCGGGATCAGCCGCCAGATCATAGCACTGGATGCTGGCGTCACAAATCATGATATGCTGACCGTGACCATACTCACCGTCAATGTCGTGGCTCAGAACAACCTCCGGCTTGTACTGCCGGAACAGGCCGGTCACCCATTCGTGGACTTTCTTCTTGCCGGTGTTGACCCCGCTGTTGGCAGCCTCCTTGTAGGCCTCATTCAGAGATCGGCTGTATTTGTCCGGGAAGGGGCCGAATACCGGGTAGTTCGTCACACCCATGCTCCACAGGGCGTTGAGGGTTTCGCTGCGGCGGACTTTATCGCCATAGGTCAGGTACGCAATGACAACCCGCTTGTCCATCTCCACCGCATAGGTCGGGATTGTGCCGGCGAAGAAAATCAGATCATCGTCAGGATGCGCGACAAGCAGCATCAGATCCGCCTTTTCCACCGGTTCCTGCCAGCGCTGCACCCAGGAAGGCGTATCGCCCTGCCCCAGGATAAAGGCTTCGCTGATTCTCAGACGGTGCTTGCCGGACTGGGTGGAATAAATGCGGATCTCATTGAGTCCATCAACATCATAATATACATGATGGAACCGGGTATCGCCCTGGGCGAAGGTCACCCAATCGTCGCCGTCCTTGTACTGGAGCTCATAGCTCGTGGGCATTTCCCGGAAGCAGATGTACACGCCGTACATGGGCGCATCGGAAGTGATGATCAGATAGGGGTTGCGCCGTTCTCCGCTTTGCCAGTAGGTCGAATAATCCCGGTCGATCAGCCGCGTAATCTTATACGCATTGGAGTCACTCTTGATTCTGCAGTCAGCGGACAGGTCGGCAGCTTCATCGGCAAAGGCGCCGGAAAGAAGCAGCGCCGACAGCAGCAGCACGAAGATGATGCACCTGGAGAGTTTTCTTGTCATGGATCAGTCTCCTTGCTTGGCTCCTTACTTCTGAATGCTCCAGCGGCGGACAGCCACAGCGCCGGATACGCCAATGACTGCCAGCACCGCACACATAAAGCTGTAGCAAACCGTGTGGGACAGATCGAACAGTTTGCCGTCGATGGCAAATTCCGTGGCGACCAGCAATCCGATACAAACGCCTGTCGCCATCAGGGGCAGGAAGCGCTTCACGCCGGAAGCAGGGCTCCGGAGAATCCAGAACAGCAGCGCAGCCACCACGACCACCATGCACAGTACCTGCTCCGTGTGAACGAACAGCCACAGCATCCCGCGTTTGCGCATGCTCTCGCACAGCACCTGCGTCAGGGCCAGGAAAAACGCTGCCAGGGAAAACCGGATGCCCGTGCGGCGATTCTTACGCAGGAAGGCAAAGTCTACCGCTGCCCAGAGGAGCGCGAAAGCTGCGGACAGGGCGAAAATTGCCCAGCCCCAGTAGCTGTAGCCGCCATCCACCTTGATCTCCAATGCAAAGGGGAAGAAGGCGAAGGGGCTGCCTTCGGGCAGATTGGCACCCGTACCGTAGGAACCGAAGAAGCCTTCGCCCAGGCGGAACAGCGCCACCAGCAGCGCGCCGAAGGGCGCAAACGCGTCCATCGCCGCAGCCACTGCACCCTTGCGGGTCAGGCGGTTTGCCAGCCAAACACCCAGCACCGCGCCCACGGCGCCGCCGAAGAAGGACACATTGTCGATGTCAAACTCCAGCAGATACCACAGCGCTTCAATGCCATCGTACTCAAAATCCAGTTCCTGCATCAGCAGCGCATAGGAAATGCGGGCCAGCACCGTACCAAACACCACGGCCAGCACAAAGGAAAGGCCCGCAGTCAGCCAGGCCCGCTCACGCAGCGCCGGCAGATGCTTTGCCCGGGCACAATACAGCCCGTAGAGTGCGAAGATGACGATCGAACCCGTCAGCATCAACCCAAGGTAGGTAAGCATTATTCTTCCTCCCCGCTCCAGGCGGAAGCAAAGTAAATGATATCCGGAATGCTGCGGAAATTGACGCGCTTCTGCTCGTTGATCCGCTGGTTGTTGAACAGCAGCGTGGTGGAGAGGCCGCCATCAAGGTTATAGGCGATGATCGCGCCTTCCTTCTGGCAGAGCGTAGCAAAATCCTTCAGACGGATACCCAGGGTGTAGTCCTGCTCCATCGTGGTGAGAATGACCTTATAGTGCAGCTCTCCCACCTGGCACAGGGCCAGACGAGCATAGTACTTGTTCGGACTCAGGAAGGTGAAGCTCGGAAACTTCTTGGGCACTTCGCCGTTTTCCACCAGGACAGGGCCAAAGTAGAACGCATTGACGACCTTCTTGCCATCCACCGTATCCGTCAGTTCACCCTTTTCCGGCAGGTGATAGACGTGGAAGTCGCCATCCTCGTCGATCAGCAGCACATCGCGGTTGCCCTTGAGCTTATCGCGGATCAGCGTGCCCTGGCGGATCGCAAAGCCTTCCTTGTGGCGTGCAAAATAGTCGCCATTGATGGCCACCACGGCGTTGACGCGGCTTGCGATGTCCTGAGCAGGCAGCGTGGTCTCCGTGGTGAAGGACTCAGCGGCAGCCGTACGCAGTTGGGACGCGTCGCCAATCTGAATATCTACTACCCAATAGCCCATGTTGCGGCCGCGGTAGCCCTCGATATACTCCTTGGTTTCCTTATAGGTGATTTGCACGCGAATGGTCGGATCCTCGTAATAATAGTCACCCTCATAGCCTTCCGCCAGGGGAGGGAAACCGCCGGAGAAATCAATCGGCAGCGGATTGGAGACGAGCGGCGCTTCAGCGCTTTCCGTCACGTCAACGGTGACTTCTGCCTCGCCGGTTGTCTCTTCGCTCAAGCCCCAACAGGGAAAGAGCAGCAGCGCCGCAAGCAAAATCAAAAGGATGGATTTCATGGGATACACAACCTCCTTCAATTTGAAAACACACATATCGGTTGCTCCAAATACGCTTTCGCATACAAAAACGCAATTATAGTATACACCATTTGCTGCTGTTCTGCAAGTACTTGCACCAGGCAAGAAAGACCTGCTTTTCCTGAGCCATTGCAACCTGTACGCAAAAGCAAAAAGCCCCGAAGCATCTCTGATTCAAGGCTTCTCTGACAAACTGAGTCAATGCTTGCATTGACCGCTCCAGCGAACAGCTCTGTCAGCGAATTGTTGGCAAATCCCCCAAGGCCTGGAAACGGTTCGTGTCCTGTCAGCAAATTTCCGCCTTCCGGGGTGCTGACGTCCGACGGCACGCCGACCTCCGTGACGGCATGAAAAAATGCCGCAAACCATTGAGCTTACGGCATTCTGGCACGCCCGACGGGATTCGAACCCATGGCCTTCCGCTTAGGAGCACTGAAAATTGTCTGATCCACGCTGTGCTACGATGTCTTGCCATGTCTTGCAATCCCTTGAAATACAAGGGTTTCAGCCGAAACTCGTGCTATTTGGTGTTGTGCGATTTCGTCCCTTTTTCCCGCGTTATTTTGCGTCCTGTTAGCAAAATGTTAGCAGAATCCAGGAGCAAAATGCGTGGGAATCGAACCCGGACGAACGCTGCTTCGTTTCCGCTGGTTAGCAAATCGCCACTCTTATAGCAAGTATACCACAAGTTTCTGGAGTTTAGTAGCCCCTAATAGCGGTATGCCAGTCTCGAAAGAGTTCTTGCATATCGCTATTTGTTTATGCAGTCTGGTACGCCTTTCCGTTCCAGTTCGCATGTTGGCCACGATGTGTCACACGATGCACCGTGGCTTTTCTATTACAGAATAGGAGGAATGTTCCCATGCCCCGTTACGGCGGCAGTCTCGCTTTTGAAGCTGCCATGAATGAAAGC
>JAFXDB010000100.1 GCA_017516305.1 Clostridia bacterium
ATCGACGAGTACCTGACCTCTGAGTACACCTACCTGTCCGAGGGCGACTCCGTCTTCGCGATGGTGTTCAACCCCGACATGGACGCTCTGGTTGCCAACCAGGCTGCCGCCGGTGAGAATGTCAACAAGACCATCCTGACCGTGAAGGAATTCCGTATGGCTATGTCCTTCGCCATGGATCGTCAGGCCTTCTGCCTGGCCACCTCTCCCATGAACGCTCCCGCGTTCGCCCTGTACTCCGGCCAGATCGTTTCCGATCCTGAGGCTGGCGAGTTCTACCGCACCACCGAGGAAGCCAAGGACGTTATCGTCAACTTCTGGGCTCTGGGCGACGAAATCGGCGAGGGCAAGCTCTACGCTGACAAGGACGAGGCCATCGACTCCCTGACCGGCTACAACCTGGCCATGGCTCAGGAGTACTTCAACAAGGCCTATGACATCGCCATTGAGACCGGTCTGATGGACGAGGACGATGTCATCCACATCATCGTTGGTACCCCCAACGCCACCTCCGCCTTCTACAACGCTGGCTATGACTTCATCGTCAACAACTACACCCAGGCTGTTGTGGGCACCAAGCTGGAGGGCAAGCTGGTCTTCTCCCGTGACTCCACGCTGGGCAACGGCTTCTCCGACGCTCTGAAGCAGAACACCGTTGACATGCTGTTCGGCGTTGGCTGGACCGGCTCCACCTTCGATCCCTACGGCCTGATGGAGGCTTACACCTCTTCCGGCTACCAGTACGATCCCTCCTGGGATACCACCGCTGCGATGCTGACCATCAACCTGGATGGCGTGAACTACACCGCTTCTGTGTGGGATTGGACCACCTCCATGACCGGTACCGCGATCACCGCGAAGCTGGATGATGGCACCGAGGTCACCATGGACACCGCTGTCACCACCTCCAACAAGCTGATCCTGGCTGCCCTGGAGAATGCTGTGCTGCAGAACTACGACTTCATCCCGCTGATGGGCGACTCCGGCGCCACTCTGAAGGGCATGCAGATCGAGTACTTCCTGGAGGACGAAGTGTTCCCCCTGGGCCGCGGCGGCATCAAGTACATGACCTACAACTACACCGACGCCGAGTGGGACGCCTTCGTGGCTGAGCAGGGCGGCCAGCTGAACTACAAGTAAGCTGCACCCCTCACACTCGCTGAAAGAGTAGTTAAACCGGATCGTCATAGGTAATTGACGCCAAGGCAGGGATGTCTTTACCGCATCCCTGCCTTGGAAACTGTTTAGGAAGAAGCTGATTGTGCCCGATAAGTACGGCACGATCAATGAAAACCGCAGCATTTCTTACGGCTGCACCTGAGAAAGGTGCAGCAACGCGGACAGGCTGTGCCGGTGGCGGCAGGGTCTCCTTCGCAACCGGAACTGTGGGCGACGGCGTTGGGATAAGCAGCCGTCGCATACGAAAGCTTCGTCCGTCAGGAGCGGCTTCAGGCCTCTCCCGGATGCAGCCGTAAAAAATGGAAAGGGGTTACGGCATGATCAAGTATGTCATCAAACGTATTCTGCTGATGCTCATGGTGTTCATGATCATCATCTCCATGTGTTTCGTCCTGGTGAAGCTGCTGCCCGATAAGCCGGCAGAGCAGTTCGGCAAGGACATGGAGCTGATCAAGATGCGCCGCGAGCTGCTTGGCTACAACAAGCCGCTCATCCAGCAGTATTTTATTTTCGTCCAGCGTTCTCTCCTGGGCATGGACTGGGGTATCTCTGAAACTCTCTATCCCATGAGCGACGTCTGGGGCAAATTCATGGAGAAGATGCCCGCAACGGTCATCGTCAACCTGTACACGATGATCTTCTCCGTCCCGCTGGGCCTGATGTTCGGCATCTACGCGGCGCTGAAGAAGAACAAGTGGCAGGATCACGTCATCTCCACCGCGGTCATGGTCTTCGTTTCAGTTCCCAGCTATGTGTACGCGTTCCTGATTCAGTACTGGCTGTGCTTCAAGTGGAAGATCTTTCCGCCGCAGATGGATGCCGGCTATGATTACCTGAGCTGGAGCATGTTCAAGTCCATGGTTCCGGCCATTCTGGCCCTGGGCTTCGGCACCATCGCCGGTCTGACCCGTTATGTCCGCGCCGAGCTGACCGAGGTGCTGACCAGCGACTACCTGCTGCTGGCCCGTACCAAGGGCCTCTCCCGTGCGCAGACCACCGTCCGCCATGCGCTGCGCAACGCCATGGTTCCCGTGTTCCCCATGATCCTGGGCGAGTTCATCGGCATCATGTCCGGCTCCCTGATCATCGAGGGCATCTTCGGCATTCCCGGCGTTGGCCCGCTGTACGTGGGCGCCGTGGGCACCACGCCTCCGGACTACAACTTCTTCATGCTGCTGACGGCGTTCTATACCATCATCGGCCTGACCTCCGGCATCGTTGTTGACCTGAGCTACGGCTTCATCGATCCGAGAATTCGAATGGGGAGTAAGAAGTAATGAGCGAAAAGACGAAATACGAGCAGCTTCCTGCTTCGGCCTTCGAAAGAGTCCCCATGGAAGGCCGCATGCACGACAAGAAGCTGGAAAGCAAGCCCGTGGGCTACTTCCGCGACGCCTTCAACCGCTTCTGCCGCAACAAGTCCTCCGTCGTGGCGGCCATCATCATCCTGATGCTGGTGCTGTATTCCATCGTTGTGCCGTGGCTGTGCCAGAATAACTACACCCGCGCGCTGACGGACACCATGTACCTCAACTACGGCAAGCTTCCGCCCAAGGTGGAGGGCCTGGAGTGGATGGGCTTCTCCGGCACGGAGGTCATCACCGTCAACGAGAACGACTTCTACAAGCTCCGCGCTATTGCCGACGAGACGGGCCTGGATCCCATCGTGGAGATTATTGCCGGCCCGTACCAGGATCCCTCCTTCAACGGCAAGGGCAAAGCCACCATGTATTACGACCTGCGCGTGGATGAATACTACCGCATGGGCATGATGTACATGACCGTGACCCAGCAGGAGTACGACGCCATCCAGGCCTGGCAGGATGAGCATCAGATCCAGATCATCTTCCCCGCCATCACGGATTCCAAGCAGTCCGACGCCAACATCTGGTACAAGGCGGATAAGAAGGGCAAGCCCACCCTGTCCAAGGTGGACAAGGACGGCGACGGCTTCCTGGAGCTGACCAACATCTACAAGACCACCACCCCCACCGATACCAGCTATCACTCCACCATGCGCATCGCCGCGGATAACGATCCCGAGAAGCCCCTGGCCTACGCCCGCAAGACGGGTACCTCCAGCGCGCCCGGTTACGTCATCCGCGTGTCGAAGTACAATTACTTCCAGTACCGCTACGGCTTTGAGCCGGCCTTCGTGTTCGGCACCAACGCCAACGGTCAGGACATCTTCACCCGCCTGGCCTCCGGCGCCCGCTTCTCCTTCCTGCTGGCCATCGGCATCTCCGCCATCAACCTGTTCATCGGCGCGATCTATGGCGCCATCGAGGGTTACTACGGCGGCGCGGTGGACCTGGTGATGGAGCGCGTGAGCGACGTGCTGTCCGGCGTGCCGTTCATGGTCGTGACCACCCTGTTCCAGCTGCATCTGGCCAAACAGGTGGGCCCGGTCTGGTCATTGCTATTTGCATTTGTGCTGACGGGCTGGATCGGCATGGCTGCGCGCGTGCGCATGCAGTTCTACCGCTTCAAGGGTCAGGAGTACATCCTGGCGGCCCGTACCCTGGGCGCCGGCGACTTCCGCCTGATGTTCAAGCACATCTTCCCCAACTCCCTGGGCACGATCATCACCGGTACCGTTCTGGTCATCCCCGGCGTTATCTTCTCCGAGTCCAGCCTGACCTACCTGGGCATCGTGAACCTGGAGTCCTCCACCCGCACCTCCGTTGGCACCATGCTGGCCAACGGCCGCGGCTACCTGTCGACCGACCCGTACATCATCCTGTTCCCGGCGCTGTTCATTTCGCTGCTGGAGATCTCCTTCAACCTGTTCGGCAACGGTCTGCGCGACGCCTTCAACCCGTCTCTGAGAGGTACTGAATGATGGAAATGAAAGTCGAAAAGAAGCTGCAAGTGCGCAACCTGCGCGTTTCCTTCCGCACCAACGGCGGCAAGGTGCAGGCTGTGCGCAATATCTCCTTTGATCTGCACAAGGGTGAGACCCTGGCGATCGTGGGCGAGTCCGGCTCCGGCAAGTCCGTGACCTCCAAGGCCATTCTGGGCATCCTCGCCGGCAACTCCATCGTCGAGGGCGGCGAGATCCTCTACGACGGCATGGATCTGCTGAAGATCTCCGAGGAGGACTTCTACCGCCTGCGCGGCGATAAGGTCGCCATGATCTTCCAGGATCCCCTGTCCTCCCTGAACCCCATCATGCGCATTGGCAAGCAGCTGACGGAAGCCATGCTGCTCAAGGGCAAGGCCCGTCAGCGTACCGCCCGCGAGAACTTCAAGGAGAAGCTGGCTCTGTTGGAGAAGCGCATGATCCAGTATGCGCCCGAGAACACCGCGAAGATCAAGCAGCAGTGCGAAACCTTCCGCAAGTTCGCCGAGCGTTACGCCCAGAACGAGCTGGCCTACAACACTGCCACCGAGTCTCTGCAGGACGCTGTCAGTGGCCTGAATCAGCAGCGCTTCCTGATGGAAAAGGCTGCCTTCAAGGAGATGGGCGACCTGGTGGAAGCTCTGGACTTCGCCAAGGCCAGCGTCAGCCCCTTCGTTGTGGAGGGTGAGGATGCGACCCGTCTGCAGGCCCTGTGCACCACCATCCTGGCCGGCGCCAAGGAAGCCCGCAAGTCCGGCGATTACAGCGCCTGCGTGGCGGAGATCGATGAGCTGCTGGCCATCCTGAACAAGGCCGGCGAGGCGACCAAGCCCGCCTTCTTCTCCCGCGCCTACTTCGATCTCTATGCCGACAAGGGCGAGAATCGTCCTTCCGGCGACATGGAAGCGCAGAATGCCTTCTACAATGATTACATGGCCCGCGCCTACATGGACGAGTTCGAAGAGGACATCACCCGCATGATCGTCCAGTCCGACGCCGAGTACAAGCAGCGCCGCGAGAACGTCGTCGCCGAGCTGGCGAAGGCCTACGACGCGCTGAATGCCGGTACTGTGCCGGAGTTCAAGCCTCAGCTGGACGCCCTGTGCAAGCTGGTGGAGGATTCCGTGGATCCCATGGACATCATCAAGGACTCTGCTGCCTGCACCTTCACCGGCACGATGAAGTCCTTCGTTGCCCAGTACGAGACCGGCGTGAAGACCAATGCCCGCAAGCAGGCCAAGTATGAGCGCGAGGTGCGTCAGGCCGAGGCCCGTGCTGCCAAGGGCAAGGACTACAAGGTCGCCATGCCCACCACCATCGACCTGGATCTGGTCAAGGAGAACATGCTGGCCGCCATCCGCCGCCTGCATGACCATTACATCGCCCGCAACGAGGCCGAGGCTACCGAGGTCAAGCGCTACAAGACCGATACCATCACCGATTACCTGATGGACAATGCGTACAGCATGGTCTCCAAGGTGACCAAGACCGCCGCCCGCATGAAGGCCCTGAAGCTGATGGACGAGGTCGGCATCCCCGAGCCCCGCAAGCGCTACAAGCAGTATCCCTTCGAGTTCTCCGGCGGCATGCGTCAGCGTATCGTTATCGCCATCGCGCTGGCTGCCAACCCCGACATCCTTATCTGCGACGAGCCCACCACCGCCCTGGACGTGACCATCCAGGCTCAGATTCTGGAGCTGATCCAGGACCTGAAGCGCCGCCGCAACCTCTCCGTCATCTTCATCACCCATGACCTGGGCGTTGTGGCCAACATGGCGGATCGCATCGCCGTCATGTACGCGGGCAAGATCGTGGAGTACGGCACCTCCGAGGAAGTGTTCTACGAGCCTGCTCACCCTTACACCTGGGCCCTGCTCTCCTCCATGCCCGACCTGGACAGCAAGGAGAAGCTGGACGCCATCCCCGGCACGCCTCCGGACATGCGTTATCCCCCCGTGGGCGACGCCTTTGCCGAGCGCAATGCCTACGCGATGAAGATCGACTTCGAGCGTCAGCCCCCGCAGTTCCCCATCACCGAGACCCACTGGGCCGCGACCTGGCTGCTGCATCCTGACGCCCCCAAGGTGGAGCCCCCGGAGGCTGTGACCAACCGTATTGCCAAAATGAAGGAAAGAATGGAGGCGGCTGAAAATGAGTGAGATCCAGAACCAGGAAGCCCTGCAGGCCGCCCCGTCCGTCAATGATGACGTGCTGCTGCGCGTGGAGCATCTGTGCCAGTACTTCAAGGTGAACAAGGCCGTTGACGACGTGTCCTTCGACATCAAGAAGGGCGAAGTCTTCGGCCTGGTCGGCGAGTCAGGCTGCGGCAAGACCACCACCGGCCGTTCCATCATCAAGCTCTACGACATCACCGACGGCAACATCTACTTCCGCGGCAAGCGCATTGCCGCCGGCATCCGCACCTACCGCGAGAAGATCAAGCAGGCCCGCGAGGAGATGAAGAACGCAGACCCCGCCCGCAAGGAGGAGCTGCGCCAGGTCATCCTGCAGCAGCGAGAGGAGATCCGCGCCGCCAAGCGCGACCACTTCGCCAAGGAAAACCGCTGCGTCACCGAGATCCAGATGATCTTCCAGGATCCCATTGCGTCCCTGGATCCCCGTATGACGGTGTATGAGATCATCGCCGAGGGCCTGAAAATCCGCGGCGAGCGCGATAAGAGCATCATCGACGAGAAGGTGTTCCGCGTGCTGGAGCGCGTGGGCCTGGTCCGCGAGCATGCGGGCCGCTATCCCCACGAGTTCTCCGGCGGCCAGCGTCAGCGTATCGGCGTTGCCCGTGCGGTCGTAATGGAGCCAGAGATCATCATCGCTGACGAGCCTGTGTCCGCGCTGGACGTGTCCATTCAGGCGCAGGTCATCAACCTCCTCAACGAGCTGCGCAATGATCTGGGCCTGACGATCCTCTTCATCGCCCATGACCTGAGCGTCGTGAAGTACTTCTCCGATCGCATCGGCGTGATGTACTACGGCAAGATGGTTGAGCTGGCCACCTCCGATGAGCTCTTTGCCCATCCGCTGCACCCCTATACGCGGGCGCTGCTGTCCGCCATCCCCCTGCCTGATCCCAACTACGAGAAGAACCGCGTGCGCGTGAAGTACAACCCCCTGTCCGACCACGATTACTCGGTCGACAAGCCCTCCTTCCGTGAGGTCGCTCCGGGTCACTTCGTCATGTGCAACGACGCGGAGTTCGACAAGTATATCCGCGAGATGCAGCAGGAGCAGTAAACATGAAGGATGCAACCATGGCTGCGGCTGTGGTTGCATCTTTTGCAAAGGTCTTGTTTCAAGGAGAATAAAATGGGTCAGAAAAAGTCTGCCATCATCAGCTACCTGGTGCAGCTGGCGCTGGCGGTGTTCATGGTGTTTGCCATCCACGCAACACTCGCATCCAGACTGGATGTGACCTCCAGCGCTCACCGCGTCTATACCGATTTGCCTGCGGCCTGGGAGGTGCGCTGCTGGAGCGACGCCCTGTTCATCCCGGCGGTGCTCTGGCTGGGCATGGGCGGCATGATGTGGGTCGCCACCACGGATTTCTTTGATATTTTCCGGTATGCATTCAGCAGCCTGCTGGTGCTCTTCAGCCCGCTGAAGAACCCCAAGGAGCACAAGCATTTCTACGAGTACAAGCTCGAACGCGCCGAAAAGCGCAAGGGCAAGGCGGTTCCTGTGACCATCCTGGTCATTGGCGTCCTGCTGGTTGTGGGCGCGCTGGTGACGTCCGTCATCCATGAAAACATGGTTGCCCCCTGGTATGAGGAGCATGAGAACATCGCGATTCCGGCTACGCTGGAGGAAGTGTACGGTTCGCCTCTGGGGGATGAAACCCTTGACGATGAGCTTCCTGCAGACAACATTGAAGGAGGAGAAAGCAATGAATAAGATCATTTCCACCCCCAACGCCCCCGCCGCCATCGGCCCCTACAGCCAGGGCGTGAAGGCCTGCGGCAGCGTGGTATTTGTCAGCGGTCAGCTGCCCTTCATCCCCGAGACCGGTGCGCTGCTGGAGGGCACCGTGGGCGAGATGACCGTGCAGTGCATGAAGAACATCGCCGCCATCCTGGCCGAGGCGGGCGCTTCCCTGTCCGACGTGGTCAAGACCACCATCTTCCTCAAGGATCTGAACGACTTCGCCGAGGTGAACGCGGCCTACGCCACCTTCTTCCCGGAGAATCCCCCGGCCCGCGCCTGCGTGCAGGTTGCCAAGCTTCCTCGCGACGCCAAGGTGGAAATCGAAGCCATCGCCAGCGTGACTCTGGACCCGGCTCGCGATTGAGCAGGGTGGTTCCTGCATAGTTGATCCCGCGAGGGGCTGTGGCGTAGTTGCG
Source organism: Clostridia bacterium (assembly GCA_017516305.1). Taxonomy (GTDB): domain Bacteria; phylum Bacillota; class Clostridia; order Christensenellales; family Aristaeellaceae; genus UBA11524. The sequence continues at coordinate 8,374 of JAFXDB010000100.1, forward strand.
CGTCGCACGGGACACGGAGGGTGTGCCGCGCCAGTGTGACGCTGGAACCGGTTCGCGATGGAATTAAACGTCAGCAAAAGAGAAAGGGGTGAATCCCATGGGCAAGCACATCCTCCTCGTCCATGACATGACGGGATACGGCAAGGTGGCCCTGGCGGCGCTGATGCCGGTGCTGAGCCACATGGGGCACCACCTGTACACGCTGCCCACCGCCATCGTCAGCAACACGCTGGATTACGGCGCCTTTGAGATCCACGAGATGACGGACTACATGCGCCGCACCCTGCAGGTCTGGAAGCAGCTGGGGTTCCGCTTTGAGGCGGTGTCCACCGGCATGATCTTCTCCGACGAGCAGGCGGAGCTGGTGTCCGGGCTGTGCCGTGCGTCTGCCGCCCAGGGCTGCATGGTCTTCGTCGATCCCGTGATGGGCGATGAGGGCAAGCTCTACAACGGCGTCACCGAAGCCACCGTTGGCCACATGCGCGAGATGGTTGCCGTGGCGGACTACACCATGCCCAACTACACCGAGGCCGCCTACCTGGCCGGCGCGCCCATCAAGGATGACCTGACCCGTCAGGAGGCGGACGCCCTGGTGGACGCCCTGCGGCAGATGGGCGCCAAGTCCGTGCTGATCACCAGCGCGAAGGTGGAGGGCGCGTACTGCGTCGTGGGCTATGACCATCTGGCCGGAGAGCGCTTCCTCCTGCCCTTTGAGATGGTTCCTGTGTTTTTCTCCGGCACCGGCGACATCTTCAACGGCGTGCTGACCGGCCGCGTGCTGGACGGCGACCCGCTGCCCCGGGCTGTGCAGAAGGCCATGGACGCCGTGCGCGAGATGATCCTGCGCAACAGGGATAACGAGGATCACTACGTCGGCATTCCGCTGGAAACCTGCTTGGATACGCTGAACTGAACAGAAAATAGGCCGTGCTGCTACGATGGCATCACGGCCTTTTGCATGGCCTATGGGGGATGACGGCTGAATTTTGGTGGCCTGTGCTCTTGTGCAGGCTTTATTTGGTGGTCAGCGGATAGGTTGCCTCCAGCCAGGCGATCCATTCATTTTCCAATGCCTCCCAGCTCTTGCCCAGATGCGTCACGGGATCATCGGCCAGGGCAGCAGCCAGTGCGGTATCTTCGCCATAGGTGCGCATGAGGTACCGCCAGTAGGAAATCTTCGCCGCCTTCAGGTCCGCGGTGGTGGAGTAGGCGGCCTGCAGGCTGGCATGGTTGGCGTACCCCCGGTGCAGGGTCACGATGTCCATCAGCACCAGCAGGTCATCGCGCTCGTAGTACTGTATCCAGTGTCCCAGGGTGCTCCGGGCCAGGGCGGTCAGCGTGCTCCATTCCGGGTCGTAGGTGGAACTGGAGGCATAGCTGCGCATCTCATAAGCATAGGCAATGTCGTACCACTCAAAGCTCAGATTCTCGGGCATCAGGGCGATGGTATAGCTGTAAGCCAGCACCTCGTTCATGTCCATGTTCACGCCTTCATGAACGATGAGCGCGTGAACATATTCATGGTCTGTCACCTCGATGGCGCCGGTGTAGATGGTGTGGGTGTTGCTCAGGTAGTAGCCGTTGGTGTAGTAATCGTGATAGCCTGCCATGACGCCGGTCTGTGTATGATCGAAGACGATCAGTGGTTTGCGGAAGGAGATGTGGGCGGAGAACCGCGCCTGCAGATGGCTCAGCATGTCACACAGGTTGCCCACCCACATCAGCAGATCCGCATAGGTGGACATCAGCGGCGCACCGTCCGTACCATACCAGTCTGCGCCATAGATATCGTTATACCCATTGGCAACAGCGAAGGTTGCCAGGGGCGTTTCCCAGCAGACGGCGATGCTCGGGCCGCCGCTGTAGAAGGAGATATGCCAGAGCCAGGAATTCTGCCGGATGGGCAGGCGATTGGCGACCAGGTATTGATTCAGCCGGGTATAGAAGGCCTGGTTGGTGTAGCCGGTCAGCAGGGCCTCCTGCTCCTCCGGGGACAGGCTGGCGTAGAAATCCCGGGCCAGGGCCTTCACGTTGGCCTGCATGGCCGCGTCGGTGTAGGGGGCGATGAAGCAGGCGTAGTTCATGTCCGTGTAGATGATTTCCTCCCCGCGGAAGCAAGGCAGCGCATCGGCGATGGCGGGCACCTCCTCCACGGCCATGCCCAAAGCCGCCGCGACCTCGCAGCTGACGGCGTAGACGAGGCCGTATACGGTTTCCTGTCCCAGGCACAGCTGGGTCAGCCCGGTCACATAATCCATCGACCGGAAGGCGGACAGGGGGAGATACAGCGTGCTGCCGTCCACGCGCAGGGGGTGGCTTCCGGCGACCAGATGCACCTTCATGGCCCTGTCCGGCACCCCTCGGGCCGTCAGCAGGTCAAATACGGCCTCTGCCTGGGCGACGTAGGCCCGGGCCATCTCCTCGCTTACCAGGCCGGGGAAAATGTAGGTGTGCTGGTCGCAGACGGCCTTCGACCCGGCCCCCTTGTTCAGCAGCTCCGCGGTATAGGGGTCGCGGAAGGCTGCGCTGGCATAGGGCGTGACGGTGACCTCCTCAGCCGTGGCGGGCAGCATGGACAGGAGCAGCGCGAGGCAAAGAAGCAGGGAAATCAGACGGTGCAGCATACGACGCATGGACAGGCCTCCTTTGCGGGGAATCTCTTCTGAACGTGTAGACGCCGGACGGGACGGATATGTTTCAATTGCTTGTAAATTTGCAAAAAAGCCGCCATTTCCGGCGGACTTTTTGTATAACGAAAACCCCCGCTTCGAGCGGGGGTTCAGGAAAGCTTAAAGCTATGAGTCCAAAAGTATCCACCTATGCTACAATGGAGAAGGTCTGCCAACCGCACCAGAAAGAATAGGAGGATACAAATGGACAAGA
>JAFXDB010000101.1 GCA_017516305.1 Clostridia bacterium
ATACTTGCCACCGGGCAGATGCTGCACCCTCTGTTCCACGGTGAACTCGATGCTGTTCTTCGCCGCGGACCAGAAGTGCATGTGCTTCGTGCCGGTGAGGGAATCCGTCTTCTTGTCCTCGATGTACAGCTCATCCGCCTTCTTCAGGTCCGTGATCTGCCACACATCGGAGCCTTCTTCAAAGCTGTAGTCCAGCAGGTAATTGTACTGCACCATGGACACGTAGCAGTGGGCCTCCATGCCGCCGGCCTGGCCAGTGATGGTATAGCGTTCCGGGCCGCCGTCATGCATCTGCTGGTCCATTTCCGGCGTAAAGTCCCACTCCACGGGGATGGCCTGCCTGCTGTCATCGGTCATGACGGCGTTGACGGTTTCCGGCAGGACGAGGGGGGCGTTCAGGTCGCAGATGAGGTTCACGTCCTCCAGGGCGTCAGCTGCGGCAGGGATCTCGTTGCCCGTGCGCATCAGCCGGAAAACCCGCAGGGATTCCAGGGGGCGGCCATGCTGATCGAACATGGCCTGGTTGTCCACCGCGCAGCCGCCGTAGTATTTGCCGGCGTCCTGCGGGTCGTAGGGCGCGGCGAAGCTGGCTGCCCAGCCGGTGCCGTACTGCTGCCACAATTCGCGGTTCTCCTCCCAGCTGGCGCCGCCGGTCGCGATCCACGTGCCCTCCCAGTACACCACGCCGATGCCGTTCAGGGTGTGGTTGACCATGGCGTCGGTGATGGCGCGGACCTTGTTGGCCTGACCCTGCACGGTGAAGGGATACGTCTTGATGATGGCGCCGCCATCGCCGATGGTGTTGCCGTAGAAATCGGTGTCCTCGGGGGTGTAGGCGTAGGAGGTCTCCATGACCATGACCTTCTTGCCGTAGGTGGCGGCGATGTCGGAGAGCACGGTGGTCAGGTTCTCCAGGCTGCCATGCCAGTAGGGATAATAGGAGGATGCGAAGACGTCGTAATCCACCTTGTAGTAGTCCATCTTCTTGGCGTAGTTGGCGTAGCTGCCGGCCTTCTCCGGGTTGGCGAAGTGCAGGGCCACCAGGGCGTCGGGGCAGACCTCACGGGTGGCGCGGGCGCCCGCCTGCATCAGGTACTGGATGTTGAACCAGGTTTTCTCGCCGCACATGAAGTTGTTCGTTTCGTTGCCGATCTGCACCATGCCCACATCGACGCCGGCGTCCACCAGCTGCTGCAGGGCGTCCCGGGTGAACTGGTAGAGGGCCTCGGTCTTGGTTTCGATGTCCATGCCGGTCCAGGCCTTGGGAGCCTTCTGCTTGGCCGGGTCGGCCCAGAAGTCAGAATAGTGGAAGTTCACCAGCAGCTTCATGCCGTACTTCGTGGCGCGCTGGCCGATTTCGATGGCGTTGGCCAGGTCGCAGTTGCCGCCGCCGTAGCCGTTGCCCTTGGAATCGAAGGGGTTGTTCCAGATGCGCACGCGGATGTAGTTGATCCCGTTGTCCGCCAGCACCTGGTAGACGTCCGCCTCGTTGCCGGCGAAGTCGTAGTACTTCACGCCGCTCTTTTCCAGCGCGGGCACGCAGGAGGCGTCCATGCCGAAGATGAAATCCTCCGGCAGGTTTTCCACCTTCTTCACATACAGGCTGCTTTCCTCCGCCAGGGCGCAAAGGGGCAGCGAGGCCAGCAGGAGTATGGCCAGCAGGATACAGATCGTCTTCATGGGGGGCCTCCTTTACTGAATGCTCAACAGGTGCAGCGCGCAGCTGACGGCCTGGTGATCCACTGCGTTGTCGTGGTCCTGCACATGCAGGGAGTTCCGGCCGACGAACAGGTAGTAGTCCTGGGGCGCCCGGCCGGGGGAAAGGTAGTTGACGAAGGCGGCTGCCGCGCCGGTCCCGCTGGCTGCATCCCAGATTTTCACGCCGCAGGGCGCGCCGTTCATCGTCAGGATTTCGCCCTTGTCCGCCAGCGCTGCCGGCAGGGGAGCAAACCATTCCCGGTAACTCTCCGCCTCTGTTGCGCCAACGATGTACAGGTCGGCATTCTCGATGTCTTCGCTTCCCATCATCGCGTAGGAAAAGGCCCGTACCTGTACCATCCGCACCGGCGCTTCCATCTGCTCTTCCAGCTGCAGGGCCAGGGCCGTTTCGTCCGTCAGAACGGCGTCGGCGAACAGGACCAGTTTCTCTGCAGGGGGCGCGTCCGTCAGCCGGTCAAAGACAAAGCCCCACAGGAACACGCTGAGCATCAGCCACAGCAGCAGCAAAGGCAGCACATCGCTGAATCTTCTCATCCGCTTCATGCAATCACCTCGAATCCGGTGATGAACCTGCGCACCGTCATGAGCCGCAGCTTCCCGCCGCCTGCCGGCAGCTGCCGGGCCAGGGCTGCGCTGATATGCAGGGACTTTTCCCCTTCCACTGTGACCAGGGTCGCCTTGCGGACCGTGACGCTCCGGGGAATATGGAAGCTTTCCCGGTGGATCGTCAGCACGCCCTCCAGCAGCTGCGGCTCCTCCGCCAGCATGCCGCCGATGTGCTCCGCCTGGGCCTTCGCCGGGACGTACACGAACCACAGCAGTAAAATCGCCGCCCAGCCTGCCAGGGTGAACAGCGCAATCACCCACAGGAGCAGCTGCTGCGCATTGCCGGTGGAAACCCGTGTGCAGAGCACAATATCCGTCGTCAGCGCCGCTGCCACCGCCCCCAGGGACACGAAGAGCACAAGGGATGCACGGCGCCGCCAGCGCTGCGCCTCCCCGGCTGTATACAGGTGTTTCATATGGAATCATCATTCCTTTCTGGCCGGATTATACCACGTTTCCCTGCCCTTGACAAGCAAGGAGATTCATGCGATAGTAATGACATCTTCCAGCAAGAAAGAAGGAATATGGCATGAAACGCATCCTGGCCCTGCTGCTGTGCGCGCTGATGATGTTCAGCTGCGCCCTGGCGGAGATCGACTGGTTCCGGTCCTACCCCCTGTCGGAAAATGGCGAGGCCATCGTCAACGACGTGACCTTCCCCGAAACCTGGCAGGCGGATGACAACAACCGCGTGTTCTACGAGATTTTCGTCGGCTCCTTCTCCGATTCCAACGGGGATGGCATCGGCGACCTGCGGGGCATCATCAACCGCATGGACTACCTCAACGACGGCGACCCCGCCTCCGGCCTGAGCCTGGGCGTGGAGGGCCTGTGGCTCACGCCCATCTTCGCTTCCCCCTCCTACCACAAGTACGACGTGACGGACTACTATCAGATTGACCCCCAGTTCGGCACCATGGAGGACCTGAAGGAGCTCATCGACCTGTGCCATGCGCGGGACGTGAAGATCATCCTGGATC
>JAFXDB010000102.1 GCA_017516305.1 Clostridia bacterium
ATCTGCCTTTCCAGCAGGGGCGTGACCTCCATGCCGTCATGCAGCACGGCAAAGCCCCGGTTCATCACCCACCCGGCCTCGCCGCGGTGGATGGCCTGCAGCAGCTGCTCCGGGGTAAATACGAGCAAGTCCACGTCCAGGCTGCCCTCAAAGAGCATGCGCCTTTCAAAGCCGCCGCCCAGGGTCGGCTCCACAAAGCTGATGCGCATCTCCCCCAGCCGCCCGGGTCTGTCGCCATAAAGCCAGGCGTCAGGCTCGTCCGTGGCGATGATGACGTCCAGGTCGCTGTATTCGTCCGCCGGGACGTCCGTGCGGACGCCGGAGCCGATGATGATGACCGCCCGGAGCCGAGCGTCCGTCTGCGCCATTTCTGTCAGCCGAGTCCTGATACCACTGAACCGATCCATTCCATCCCCCACCTTTCCACCATATCAATGATAACACAAAGCGAGTTGATTCGCAAGTATCTGCGAACATTTTTTCGCATTCCTATTGCGTTTGCAGCCCTTTCGTGGTATCATCGCTGACAAGGAGGTGACGGCCGTGGAACCCGTTCACGTCAAGCATCTGCTGACCCCCATCAAAGGCACGATGGACGATTTCTTCTATACCGACTGGAACATGAACCTGTACCGGGGCTGCCCCCACGGGTGCATCTACTGCGACAGCCGTTCCCTGTGCTACCGCATCGACCACTTTTCCACCGTGCGGCCCAAGGAAAACGCCCTTGCCATCCTGGAGGGCGAGCTGCGGGGCAAACGCAGCCCCGGCGTGGTGTCCATGGGTGCCATGAGCGACCCCTACAACCCCCTGGAGCGCCGGCTGCGGCTGACCCGTGGGGCGCTGCTGCTGCTGCGTCGCTACGGCTTCGGCGCGGCGTTCACCACCAAATCCGCCCTGTGTGCGCAGGATGCGGATGTCCTGGCGGACATCCGCCGCAGCGCGCCCGTATGCGCCCGCATCACCATCACCTGCGCGGAGGATGACCTCTGCCGCCTCATCGAGCCGCATGTGTCCGCCTCGTCGGAGCGCTTTGCCGCCCTGCGCACCCTGGCGGACGTGGGGATTTATGCAGGCGTGTGGCTCAACCCGGTGCTGCCCTTTCTGACGGACACGGAGGAGAACATCCGCAGCATTGTGCGCCGGACGGCGGAGAATGGCGGCCGCTTTGTGGTGTGCTTCTTCGGCATGACGCTGCGCACCGGCAACCGGGAGTACTACTTCGACGCCCTGCAGCGGCATTTCCCCGGCGTGCGCGAAAAGTACCTGCGCGCCTACGGCAACGCCTACGAGATACCCGCCCGCGACCCGGAGGGCCTTTACGCCGCCTTCACCGACGAATGCCGCAAGCACGGGCTCCTTTGGGAATTTGCCGACGTCAACCGGGAGATGTTCGCCCGGACGCCTGTTCAGACCAGCTTTCTGTGAGGGGGAAGCCTATTACTCCCCCTTATCCCGGCATTTGCGCGCTGCAAAGGGCGCGTCCTTGACAATCGGGCGGCAGATGTGCTATCATGGTTGCACAGACAACAATTTCTGTCACCGCCGAAAGGATGAACAGCCATGATGCCCCCCTTCATGCAGCAGATTTCCATCACCTACCGGTGTGCCATGCGCTTCCGCGAGAAGGAGCTGGAGGATACCGGTCTGGCCGGATGCCAGACGCCCTATCTGACCGCGCTGTGCCGTCAGCCGGGGATGACGCAGGAGGAGCTGGCGAAGGAGCTGAGTGTGAACAAGTCCAGCGTGACCCGTCAGCTGGCGGTGCTGGAGGAAAAGGGCTATGTCCGCCGCGAGGCTGACCCGCACGACAAGCGGAGCCTGCTGGTTTTCCCGACGGAGAAGACACAGGAGATGATGGGCCGCATCTTTGGCTGCTACGGCGCATGGAACGAGTACCTGACCCAGGATTTCACGCAGGAGGAGAAGGACGAGCTGTCCCGGATGATGGTGCGCATCGCCCAGCGGGCCGAGGCGTATGTCCGGGGAGAGCAGGACATGCCCGACGCCTGCGGGACGGAGGATTGAGCTTTTCCCCTTTTATCTGCCTTTTCCGCTTTCAACCACATCACATGATCTGCCACGCCCCCATACAGGAGGTTTGTGCCATGCATTGGCTCACCTTACTCTTTCCGATCGGTTACGTCGTCTACTGTATCATCCGCGACCGACCGCGTGAAAAGGCGCAAATGAAAAAACGCATCAGCGACTCTTTTGTCGCCCTGCTCCGCTGCCCGCAGACCGGGCAGCCGCTGGTGACGGACTGGACGATCTCTGTCAGCGACGAGATGCGTCAGCAGCTCTACTGGCCACTGACCCATGACATCGTCCACACGATCGTTACCACAAAGGAGCCTCCGCAGGAGAGCCGCTTTATCTACCGTTGCGTGGAATGCCAGATTGGTCGCAAGGAGATCACCGGCACGGTGGAGATCACAATTGACTATGTCAATGCCGCCAACGGTCTCGACCTGCACTATCATTTCGTACCCGTAAAGCTGACGCTGGGAGACGATGGTATCAGCAAGACATGGGCTGTCATTGCGGTGGAACACGCATAAGCGATCATCCGCAACACTGCCCCATGAAAGAAGGAGGCTCCCACATGAAGAAGCTGACTGCGCTGCTGCTGACACTGTGTATGCTGCTGCCCCTGTACGCCGGGGCGACTGTCACCCGCATCACCTCCTACACAAGGGCTGAATGGGAGGCGGTCAACGCATATCTCGGCCAGCTGGACGGCCGCGTCCGAACAGAGGGCGTCGGTTGCCTCACCGCCGACGAACGCCTGCTTTATATCGCCATGAGCTACAACGGCCTGATGCTCTCCGGCGGGCTGGACAGCGTGTTTGCGTACATGTCCCCGGAGGAGATCGCGGACATCCCCGCTGCGCTGCGGTTCGTGGGTGCGCCGGAGCATGCTGCGCAGTTTGAAGCCTTTATGGAGATGACCTTCCTCAGCCCGGGACTGCTGCACCTGCTCTCCGGCTTTCTCGAATGGCTGCAGCCCTTCGATGAGCAGAATGCCGCCTTCATCGCGCTGGACACGGAAGGGGCGCTGACGAGCCGTATCTTTGCCCATCTCCCCACGGAGGAATAACCCGACCCGCAGATACACCGAAAATGCAGGTATCTGCGGGTTTTCTCTTGACAAACGCCCGTTTTTCCTCTATATTATGAAGCTGGTATGGTATGGCCATGCCGGCTCTTTTTCGTGTGCTCATCCGGGTCTTTTGCCTGTCATCCGGCTCTGTGCCCTTTGGTGGAGAGAAGACCCGTCAACCATGTGTATTGGAGGATAAAAAACATGACCAAGGCTCTCATTTCCGTCACCGGTCAGGACACCACCGGCATCATTGCTTCCGTGGCGACCAAGCTGGCCGACCTGAACGTCAATATCCTTGAGATCTCCCAGACCATCCTGTCCGGCTGCTTCACGATGATGATGGTGGTCGATCTGGACGGCGCTGCGATGGACTTCGCCGTGATCGACGAGTCCCTCGACCCCATCCGCAAGGAGAAGAAGCTGCACATCCACATGCAGCGCATGGATATCTTTGATGCGATGCACCGCATTTAAGGAGGGATTTCCATGATTGAAACCGGCGAGATTTTGCAAACAATGCAAATGATCCAGGAGCAGAACTTTGACATCCGCACCATCACCCTGGGCATCAATCTCCTGGACTGCTCCCACCCCTCCGCCGAAGCCTGCGCCCAGCGCGTGTACGACAAGATTTGCCGCACCGCCAAGGATCTGGTGCGCACGGGCGAGGCCATTGAGCGCGAGCTGTGCATTCCGATCGTCAACAAGCGCATCTCCGTCACCCCCGTGAGCCTGATCTGCCAGGCGGATCCCCGGCCCATCGCCCGTGCGCTGGATCGCGCGGCGAAGGAAATGGGCGTGAACTTCCTGGGCGGCTACTCCGCGCTGATGCACAAGGGCGCCACCCGCGCCGACGA
>JAFXDB010000103.1 GCA_017516305.1 Clostridia bacterium
ATGACGGAGCAGTTTCGTGTTTTCCGCCACCTGAACCACGATGTGGGCTTCATGTTCCTGCTGTCCTGCGGCGGCAAGTACAAGCTGACAGGGGATGAACAGTCCCGCTGGGATACCCTCCATGCGGCCGGATTGCTGATGAACCGCTTCAACCCCACGGAGAAGGTGAACGGCGGCTTCATCCGTGCCTGGGACGGCAAGGCGCAGCTGGGCTATGCCATCATCGACTGCATGATGAACATCCCGCTCCTGTACTGGGCCAGCCGCGAAACCAGCGATCCCCGCTTTGCCCGGGTGGCGCGGCTCCATGCGGACACCGCGGCGCGGGAATTTGTCCGGGCGGACGGCTCCTGCTGCCACATCATTGAGCTGGATCCCGTCACCGGTGAAAAGGTGCGGGAGCACGGCGGTCAGGGCTGCGCGGAGGGCAGCAGCTGGAGCCGCGGCCAGGCCTGGGCGCTGTATGGCTTCACCCTGCTGGCGATGAACACCGGCGAGGCCCGCGACCTGGCAACCGCCGAGAAGATCGCCCGGTACTTCGCTGCCAACATCCGCGAGGACGGGCTGACGGACTGCGACTTCCGCCAGCCGAAGGATGTATACCGCCTGGACAACATCGCCGGCGCCTGCGCGGCCTGCGGCTTCCTGGAGCTGGCGGAGCTGACCGGCAAGGCGGAATACCGCGCCGCCGCGGAGAAGCTCATCGACGGGCTGATCGACCACTGCTGCGACTTTACCGATAAATACTGCGGCATCCTGACCCACTGCACCGCCGCCTACCACGACGACAACGTGGGTACCCACACCAACATCACCTACGGCGATTACTTCTTCGTCGAGGCGTTGTGCAAGCTGAAGGGTGTTGACCCGATGCTGTGGATTTGATGCCCTTCGGCCTGGTTTGAGCATGACATCCCCCGGCCTGAACGTGTAGGCCGGGGGATTTGCAAAAAATGCGGATTACAGCCCTAACCATTCCGCTCTTCATGCCACTATACAGGTGTAACAACGTTGTTGCCCGGTCGCGACGGGCAGAGAGAAGGAGACAGGTATGACCAGCTCCCATGACCGCATTGCCGCCATGTCCCGCACGGTGTACAGCTGGTGCGCGGCGCGCACGTCGTCCGCCGTGGACGCGGAGGATCTCTCCCAGGAGGTGCTGCTGGCGATGCTGCGCGCAGCCCCGAACCTCCGGGACGAGCGGGCGTTCTATGGCTTCATGTGGTCGGTGGCGGGCAATGTGTACAAGGCCTGGCTGCGGAAGCGCCGCATGCCGTATGCCGAATGGGCGGCGGAGGCGGCAGCGGAAACGGCTGACCCCTTTGCGGCCATGGAGGCGGATGCGGACATCCGTCTGCTGCGGCGGGAGCTGATGCTGCTGACGCGGCGGTGCCGTCAGGCGGCGGTGATGTATTACATCCGCGGCATGAAGGTGGCCCAGGTCGCCTCGGCGCTGGGAGTCAGCGTCAGCATGGCCAAATACCTGCTGTTCAAGGCACGCAACACCATCAGGGAGGGCATGGAAATGGAACGGAATTACGGTGAACAGAGCTATCATCCGCGCATTCTGGACTTGCGCTACTGGGGGCATGGCCCCAACCATTACTACGGCATGGCCGGGACGCTGCTGCGGCAGAACATCCTCCTGGCCTGCTACAACGACGCGCTCACGCCGGAGGAGATTGCCCTGGCGGTGGGCGTGGGGCTGCCCTATATGGAGGATGACCTGGAGAAGCTGACGGAGGTCGGGCTGATGGCAGAGAACGGCGCGGGCCGCTGCCGCACGGAGATCGTCATCTTCACCGAGGATTACAACCGGGCCGCGGCGGACATGATTGCCCCGGAGGCAGAGGCCATTGCCGAGCGGGTGATGCGCTGCGTTTCGGAGACGCAGGAGGCAGTCCGCCGCATCGGCTTCACGGGTTGCGGCATGAATGCGGCGGCCCTTACCTGGCAGATGACGGCGCTGCTGCTGCACCGGGCGGTGATCGTCTGTGCGGGAGAAAAGGCCGCGCCGGAGCTGCCGACGGACAGGTGGGGCGTACCCTGCATGTGCTGGGCGGTGGAGCAGCCCGTCCACGCGGCGGAGGACCCCTTTGCCTTCGGGACCTGCGGGATGCGCAATGACGCCGGGGATCTGGTGCATTGCATGGATTTCCCCATCCATGGGGAAATGGTGCATCACACGCTGTATCAGCAGGCCTGGACGAATGTGTTCCTGATGATTGCCCGGGGCGAGGCGGCTGACCTGTCGGAGAACGATGCGTCCATCGCGGCGGAGCTGGTGCGGCGGGGATATGTCCGCCGCACGGAGGAGGGCCTGCGCGTGGGCTGCCCCGTCTTCACCAATGCGCAGTACACGGCCCTGACGGCGCTCATCGCCCCGGCGGCGCAGGAGATTGCCGCCATTGCCCTGCACATCCTGGAAAAGGAGGCGGCGCTGCTTTCGGAGCATGTGCCGGAGCACCTGAAGGACAGGGCGGCGGGCGTGGCGTATTTCCGCCTGTTTGAGAGCGCGGTTTCCCTCCCATCTGCCCGGCTGCATGGCCAGCGCTTCCTGGCGGATGCAAAGGCCTGCGACTGGCTGCCCACGACCTATGTGGTGCTGGCGGACTGATATGCACACGAAAACTCCCCTGACCGGCTGGTCGGGGGAGCCTTTGTGTACCTGGGTGTATCAGCGCAGGAAGATGGGGTTCGTCCAGGCCTGCAGGCCGCCTGCGTCCCTGACGACGGCGCGGATGTAGCGCAGGCCCTCCGGCACCTTGCAGCTGGCGTGGGTCATGTCCTTCTGCGCGCTGCGGACGCAGGGCAGGGGATGGCGCAGCGACACGAACTGCACCGAGGCGGCGGGGCTGCAATCGACATGGGCGACGCCGTCCTCGATGTAAAAATCGTGGATCTCCGGGCCACAGGAGGCGTAGAACTCGCCCTTCTCCAGGGCGGCGAGGATGCTGGCGGGATCGTCCTGGGCGGCGACCATCACCCAGCCATGGCAATGCTGATCCATGGAGTGCCCGTCGTCCACCGCGACGCCCCAGAGCCTCTGTCCGTCGTCCAGGGCCTCGTCCCAGTAGGCGGCGTGGTTGTCCAGGCCGTTGTCCATCACGCAGCCGCTGTTCCAGACCTCCATGGCGAAATTGCCCGTCAGCACACCGAAGTCGCGGTAGGTGGTGCCGCTCCATTCCGGGTGGGCGTAGATGGTGGACAGGCTCCAGGCGTGCATCTGGTCGATCATCGGCTGCGCGTCGGCGCAGGATTCGCCGCGCCCGGCCCATTCGGGATGGAAATCCTGCGGGGGCAGGCGATCGTCGCCCGGAACGCCCAGACCCACGATGTGGACGCAGTGGGGCTTGTTTGCGGCGCGGCCGGGGAGGGAGAAGTCCCGCTCGATGCCGGTGAGGAAGGTCATGGGCACGTCGGGGCAGAGGTTTTGCTGATTGATGAGGTTGTGATCCGTCAGGGCCATGAAGCGGTAGCCGTTGGCATGGTGCAGACGGATGACCTCCTCCGGTGTGCCGCGGCCGTCGGAACGGGTGGTGTGAACATGCAGCGCCCCCTTGAGGAAGGGATTGCCTGCAGAAAAGGCGGAGAAGGCGTGCTGCTGAATGCGCATGGAAACCTCTCAATCAATTAAGAATTTAGAATTAAGAATTAGGATTGCCGCCGAGGGCTGCCAGGGCTGCCATATCCCGGGCCTGCAGGAATCTGCCCTGGGGACGGTCGAGAACGGGGGTGCAGATGGCCTGCCGCATTTCCTCCAGGGTCATCCAGCGGACGCTGACGCCGTGGGAGACCTCCGATTCGGTCAGGTGGGGGTGAAGCACGGTATCCATGGTGGTACACAGGAAGTAGAAGGACAGCTGCGTGTAGTCCGCATGGGCGCGGTTTTCCTCCACATAGCCCAGGGGCTCGGCGGAGGCAATGCGGCAGCCGGTTTCCTCGTAAACCTCGCGGTGCAGGGCCTGCAGGATGGCTTCGCCGCGTTCAACGCCGCCGCCGGGCAGCATGTGGATACCGAAGCCCTTGGTGTGGGTCACGGCGTACAGGCCGGCTCTGTCCCCGCAGCCCCGGAGGACAGCCCGGGCGGTGAAGCGGGGCGCGGCGTGGCTGACGCCCTCCGTGCCCAGCAGGTCGGCGTCGGTCAGCCGGGCCAGGCGGCGCATGGGGATGTCCTCCCGCAGGCGGGTGAGGTGGACGATGTCCATGCCGGGACAGGCCGTGGGGACAACCTCCGTGCGGCGGAAGCAGTGACGCTCGTACAGGCGGAGGGTGTCATGCTCCTGCAAAATGGCAGAAATGCGCCACAGCGCGGCCTCCGGGTACAGGGAAAAGGCGGCCATCAGCGCCGCGGAGGCGACGCCCTGATGCTGATACTCCGGCAGCACGAACAGGGGGCTGATGCGGCAGGCTGGCAGGCCGTCCTCCGTGTGCTCCCGGACGATGCGCATGCCGCCCACGTCGGTTTCTCCGCGGCGGAGGATGTACCAGTCCGTTGTGGGGTGCTCCAGCTGGGCCTTCACCTTGCTCAGCAGCTCCAGGGCGGGGGAGGTGGCGTCGTCGTGATAGCGTTCGTACACGGGCCAGAAGGCGGTGTGCTTCATGCGGTGCAGGGTCTCCGCGTCGGCGATCCCGGCGCGGACAAGACGGACTTCTTCCATCGGGTCATCCTTTCGGGGCGTGGCGAGAGACGGCTGCCGCACATCGCTTCACAGCCTGAAGTGGGCGGCCAGCGCGGCGAGCATCTCTTCGCGGGTGTCGTTTACAAAGTCGGAGCGGGTGCAGGTGAAGAAGCCCGTGTGCGCCCAGTCTGTCTCCAGCGGCGGATGAAAGGTCGCCCAGGCCCGGAAATTGCGTAGGGTGGCCTCGGGGTCGGGACATTCCATGATGCGATCCATCATGAATTTCTTGTCCGGGTCGTCCCGGTCGAAGAACTTCTCCTTTGTGATATCCGGCGGGTCGCAGAGCATGATGGCCACATGGTCATAATCGGAGATCTTCCGCAGCACCTCCGGCGGGATGTTGGTGTCCACGATGACCTTCTGTCCACCGGCAGCCAGGCGCATCAGCTCCAGAATCTCCACCTCGATGCACTCCTGGGACACCTGCGTGACCCAGCGGTCATGCTCCTCCGGGGTCATGGAGAGCCATTCCTGCCAGCCGGACATGGTGTCGAAATAGCACAGGCCCGGCTGCTTCCAGCGGTCCAGCTTCTCCCGGGGGAAGGCGTCGTGGTAGTTCTCGCCGCAGTGGATCATGCCGTAGCGTTCCGCCAGCATCCGCACCATGGTGGATTTCCCGGCGTAGCTGTGGCCGTTGATGAAGTAGACGTTGCGCAGGTAGTGGCGGATGAGGTTGTCGCTGATCTGGATTTTCATATTGGGGCCTCCTTGGCGGGGAAGAGGTCAGTTTGCGTTTGTGTGCTCCCCCGGCTGGTTCAGGTGCACATCCAGCTGTTCGCGGGGCAGGACGATGCCGCGGGCGTTGAGGGCGTCGGTCACCGCGCGGGTCAGGTCGAAGCGCACGGGCCAGTACTCACCGTTGGGCACCCAGACGCGCACGGTGTAGGTCAGCGCATCGCCTGCGACCTCCGTCAGCCGGGTGAAGGGCGCAGGATCGGGGCGCACACGGGGCTCGGCGGCCACCACGTCCGCCAGAATGGCTTCCACCTCCGCAATGGGATGGGCGGGGGAGATTTTGAAGGGCAGATCGAGACGGCGGGCGTCGGTGATGGTCAGATTCTTCACCACCGAGTTCATCAGCGTACCGTTGGGGATGGTGACGCCGATGCCGTCATAGGTGTGCAGAATGGTGTAGACAACGGTGATCTGCTTGACGGTGCCCTCCACGCTCAGGTCGGGGCAGGAGATGTAATCCCCCATGCGGAAGGGCTTGAAGATCAGCAGCATCAGGCCTCCGGCCACGTTGGACAGCGACCCCTGCATCGCCAGACCGATGGCGGCAAGGCCCGACGCCAGCGCGGCGATGAAGGACGCCGTGGGGACGCCCAGGATCATGGCGATGGTCACGCCCAGCAGCACATACAGGCCGATGGAGGTGGTGCTGATGAGGAAGCCGCGCACACCGGCGTCCAGCCGCTCCATGAAGGGGAAGGACGGTAGCTTCTTTTTCAGCCATTTGATGAGCTTGAGACCGATGAAGAGCAGCGCCACGCCGTACAGCAGCTTCAGGCCGATGGTCGTGAACAGCTCCAGCAGGGTGTTGAGCAGGGTTTCAAAGTTCATTCGTGTCACCTCTTGGGGTTGATGTTGTGTCTATTGTATCCCCGGAAGGCGATGGATGTCAATGCAGGCGCAGGCGAAAATGCGCGGACGATATGGAATTGTGAATGGGAGATCCTGCACATTGGCTGGCAAACACTGACAAAAACGGAAGAAAAACAGGAGAAAATGATTGCAAACAACAGAAAACTCTGCTAATATAGTTACGCTGATATAGCTTCTTGTCTTGCTTGGCAGAATTGCCTCGAAGCAATGGCTACGGCGAATTACAGGGAAGGGGATTGCGATGGAAGCATCGTATGCCCGGTGGGGCATCAGGCATTTCATCCCACAGATGGGTTTTCCATGAGCTCCGTTTCGGTTTGTCGTGATGAATGAATAAACGGTAACGGAGGAAATTGAATTATGTGGCTGTTTTATACCCTTGCAACGACCCTGCTGTGGGGCCTTGCAGAGCTGTTTTATAAGAAGGGCGCCCTGGAGCGCGAAAAGTACTCCCACCTGAAGATCTGCGTGATGGTGGGCCTGGTGATGGGCATCCACGCGGTGTTCACCCTGCTGACGGAGGACATCGGGTACGACCTGAAGTACCTGGTGGGCTATCTGCCCGTGTCGGCCTGCTACATCCTGTCGATGGCCTTCTCCTTCTTTGGCATGCGCTTTATTGAGGAGTCCATCTCTGACCCCATCGAGAACACCTCCGGCGCCATGTGCGCGCTGATGTGCGTGCTCTTCCTGGGCGAGGAGCTGTCTGCGATGATCTGGGTGGCCATCGGCATCATCACCATCGGCGTGGTGGGCATCGGCTTCCTGGAGAATACCGGCGATCTGCAGCGTCAGAAGCGCCTGGGCAAGAAGCTGGCCATCATCGCCTTCTGCATGCCCTTCCTGTACGCGTTCATTGACGCGGTCGGCTGCGTGCTGGACATTTACTTCCTGGAGGACGTGACCAGCCCCCTGTTCACCATGGGCGCCACCGAGGACACCATTGAGCTGATTGCCAACACCTCCTATGAGCTGACCTTTGCCCTGGTGGGCCTGGTGATGTTCATCTTTATGAAGGTCAAGGGCGTGAAGTTCGGCGGCCTGCTGGAGCAGAAAGACAAGGCCCTGGCGGCGGTGTGCGAGACCGCCGGTCAGCTGACCTACGTCTACGCCATGGCCAGCGGCAACGGCGCCATCGCGGCTCCCATCATCTCTGCCGTGTGCGTGGTGTCCCTGATCCTCTCCCGCATCTTCCTGAAGGAAAAGCTGACGAAGAAGCAGTACCTCTTCATTGGCATCATCATCGTCGGCATCCTGATGCTGGCGGTGCTGGAAGGCGAATAATTCGGAATAATCTCCCGGCGCCTCTCCCATGCGTGGGAGGGGCGCTTCATAATGTCAGAATAGTCTTATATACAGTAACAGCCTTGGTTCTTCAAGGATTATTTGAGAACGCCATTTCAGCAGTAGCGCAGAGCCTGCGAGGTGCCGCTTTCGACGGCGAAAGCGGCGCAAAGCCGCTTTTTCCTATCAGGGCTGCGAAAGGCGCAGCCCCCAGACCCCTCTGCTTTCTTGTAAGTAGGTCGCGCGGCTGCGAACCGGGGCGGCTCGGGTTGCGGCGGATTCCCTGAATTTCCGCTGAAGCGGAAGGAATCCACCGCAAATTCGCCGCATCGCTTCCTTGCTTGTTGAGCGGCAGCCGCAGGAACTGTGAAGTGCCCATGTGCCGCATCATCACTAATTTGACAGTCTGTGCGCCTCTCCCATGCGTGGGAGGGGCGATTTTCTGTACATCCGGCAGAAGGGACGGGGAAATGCAAAAAACGCTCCCGGACGAAAGTCCAGAAGCGTTTTGAGAGGTGCCACCCAGATTCGAACTGGGGAATAAAGGTTTTGCAGACCTTTGCCTTACCACTTGGCCATGGCACCAATAAAGAGAGAGCGGTAGACGAGGCTCGGACTCGCGACCTCCACCTTGGCAAGGTGGCGCTCTACCAACTGAGCTACTACCGCA
>JAFXDB010000104.1 GCA_017516305.1 Clostridia bacterium
CCCGTTCGATCAGCTCAATGGTCTGGATAAGCTGCGTTTCCACCGCATCGCTCAGCACCCCGGCGTCGTCGATGACCTGCGCAGAAGGCGCCGTCTGCCCCGCACCGAGCAGCCGGCTGAGGGCGTCATCGCCCAGCAGTGTGTCCGCCAGGGCAGACAGGGGCAGCAGGACGCACAGCAGCACCAGCATGATCCTCTTTACCACAGCAGCATCCCTCCCAGCGTCAGAATTCCCGCCACAGCCGCGCCCAGGCCCAGCGCCCAGGCCCACAGCTTCGCCTTATTGACGGGGAGTTTACCGCAAACCTTGCCGGTCTGTCCGTTCATGAGGTAGTAATAGGGCGCACCGTCCTTCCCGCCCTTCCAGGTCAACACCCATACAGGCAGCAGGACATATCGCTTCTGAACGCTGCCGCTGCGGAAGGCGGTGCTGCCCTGCAGGCTGTGGAAGGTGTGATTGCGGCGGATGAGGTTATCGGCGTAGCCCTGCAGCTCCTGCAGCACGCCGCCCTTCACCGCGTCGGCGTCCGTATCGCGCATTTCCGCCAGGAAGCCGCTGAGGTAGCCGGAGGCGTAGGGCTTCACCCCCGCAGGATCATAGGGGTGGATGCCGTCGGAGAGCTTGCCGTCCAGGCTCCCCAGAGCCTTGCGGGCCACATCCCGGAAGGACACTTCCGCCTTGCGGCGCACGGCAAAATAGCGGGTGGTGGTGATGATGTAATTGGACGTGGTGGCGACGCTGCGGCGCGTGCCCTGACCCTCGAAATCCGCCTCGCCCTCCACGTCGAAATACCAGTAGGGGTAGTACACGCCGGAGAACATCTCCAGCTGGCCCTCGTCGAAGAAGCGACGGTCAACGAATTTCTTGCGGCGGATGTAATCCATGAAACGCGCCTGGGCCGTCTCCTTGTCCAGCGCGAAGGGAACCACGCCGTCGGGACGGAAATCGTCATCCAGCCGGTCATGCAGCACCACAGGGCTGTGACAGTAATAGCAGCGGGTCGCTGCCGTGGTCGCTCCAGTGATGATCTGCGCGCCGCACATCTGGCAGTTGTAGCCGCGCATGGGCTGGCCGGCGCTGCCCTCCCCGGAAGCGCTTCCCTCGCCTGCACCGGTCTCACAGGGCTCCTGTGCCTGACGCTCATCGGCTTCCTCCTCGCGCCGGGCGGACTCCTTCTCCAGCTCCTCCTGCGACAGGCTCTGCCCGCAGTAGAGGCACTTGAACTTCTGCAGCTGGGCGTCAAATTCCAGATAACCGCCGCAGCTCGGACACTTGAACATGATGGTGCTCATGCCGTATCCCCCTCTCGTTTACAGTCAGGTTTATCATACCATATTTCTTCCGGATTCGCAAGTATGCGCTGTATACAACGTGAATGGATGGAATTCAGTCGCGGATGGCCGCTTAGACCCTTGACGGAACGGCCGGAACGTTGTATGATGAAAGTGGTTATACATGCGGTTCGTCACAGCTGAATGCGTCCTTCCCCCAACAGGATCGGACAGCAGCAGGCGCGCAGATGTAACCGCTTACAACATTTCATACAGAAAGGACGATGTCCCATGGAGTTCCTGGAGAAGCTTTCCCTCGCCGGTCTGGTTCCGGTCATCGCCATCGACGATGCTGACGACGCTGTGCCGCTGTGCAAGGCGCTGGCTGACGGCGGTCTGCCCGTGGCTGAGATCACCTTCCGTACCGCTGCAGCTGAGGAGTCCATCCGCCGCGTGCATGAAGCGCTGCCCCATGTGGCCCTGTGCGCCGGTACCGTGCTGACCACCGAGCAGGTGGATCGCGCTGTGGCTGCCGGCGCCGCCGCCATCGTGTCCCCCGGCCTGTCCGTGGACGTGGTGAAGTACTGCGTGGAGAAGGGCATCCCGGTCTGCCCCGGCACCTCCACCCCCTCCGACATCCAGGCTGCGCTGGCCTGCGGTCTGAAGGCTGTGAAGTTCTTCCCCGCTGAGGCTGCCGGCGGTCTGCCGATGATCAAGAACCTGGCGCCCGTGTATCCCGGCCTCAACTTCATGCCCACCGGCGGCGTGAACGAGAAGAACATGCTGGATTACCTGGCCTTCGACCGCATCATCTGCTGCGGCGGCACCTTCATGTGCCCCAAGGACGTCATCGCCGCCAAGGACTGGGAGAAGATCACCGAGCTGACCCGCTCTGCCGTCAACAAGATGCTGGGCTTCGAAATCCGCCACATCGGCATCAACACCGAGTCCGCCGAGGAGTCCATGGCTGAGTGCAAGAAGCTGGCTGCTCTGATGGGCATGCCCATCAAGGAGGGCAACTCCTCCAACTTCGTGGGCACGGGCGTGGAGATCAACAAGTACATGGGCCGCGGGAAGCACGGCCACATCGCCATCGGTACCAACAGCGTCAAGCGCGCCAAGTGGCACCTGGAGCAGCGCGGCTACAAGTTCATCGAGGACAGCGCTGTGGTGAAGAACGGCAAGCTCATCGCCATCTACCTCGAGGACGAAGTGGCTGGCTTCGCTGTGCACCTGGTGCAGAAGTAAGATGGACAAGCTCATCATCGTCGGCCAGGTCACCGGCAACCGCGAGGTCGCTGAGCTGCCTGAACTGGACTCCTTTCTGCAAAGCGGATGGCGCATCAAGGAGATACAGGCAAAGTCCACCGACGAAAACTGCTGCTGCTATGTCTGGCTGACAAAGAAGGACAAAAAATAACCTACACATAGTATAGGAGGTACACCTACAATGGGCAAGATTATTACTTTCGGCGAGATCATGCTGCGTCTGAAGTCCCCCGCTTACGAGCGCTTCTTCCAGAGCCCCTCTCTGGAGGCCACCTTCGGCGGCGGCGAGGCCAATGTATCCGTTTCCCTGGCCAACTACGGCCTGGACACCGCTTTCGTGACCGTGCTGCCCAAGAACGACGTGGCTGACGCCTGCATCCGCGAGCTGCGCGGCTTCGGCGTGGACACCACCAAGATCGTCCGCGGCGGCAACCGCGTGGGCATCTACTTCCTGGAGACCGGCGCTGTGCAGCGTCCCTCCAAGGTCATCTACGACCG
>JAFXDB010000105.1 GCA_017516305.1 Clostridia bacterium
ACATCCTGCCCTACCTGACCGAAGGCAAGGCCATCGCTTTTGCTCACGGCTTCAACATCCGCTACAAGCTGATCGCGCCTCCCGCAGGCGTGGACGTGTTCATGGCTGCCCCCAAGGGCCCCGGCCACACCGTCCGCAGCCAGTACGTCGCCGGCAAGGGCGTGCCCTGCCTGGTCGCCGTTGAGCAGGATGCCACCGGCAAGGCCTGGGACATCGCGCTGGCTTACATCGCCGGTATCGGCGGCGCCCGCGCGGGCATCATGCAGACCACGATGAACGAAGAGACTGAGACCGACCTCTTCGGCGAGCAGGCCGTGCTGTGCGGCGGCGTGGTGGAGCTGATGAAGATCGGCTTCGAAGTCCTGGTGGAGGCCGGTTACCAGCCCGAGAACGCCTACTTCGAGTGCATCCACGAGATGAAGCTGATCATCGACCTGATCAACAAGGGCGGCGTGGCGGCCATGAACTACTCCATCTCCGACACCGCCGAGTACGGCGAGTACGTCTCCGGCCCCCGCGTGCTGCCCTACGAGCAGACCAAGGCCAACATGAAGGCTGTGCTGACCGACATTCAGGAGGGCACCTTCGCCCGCAACTGGATGGCCGAGAACCAGACCGGCCGCTGCTTCTTCAACAGCAAGCGCGCCATCCTGGCCAAGCACCAGATGGAGACCGTGGGCGAGCAGCTGCGCTCCCAGATGCTGTGGAAGAACGACTCCAACCTGGATACCGCGTCCAACTGATTCCTTTGTAAGTTGACATAACCGACACTCGCGCATTCTCCCTCAGTCGCTGCGGCGACAGCTCCCTCCCGGAGGGAGCTCAGGGCTTACCGCTGCTGATCTCACCCTTTGCTGCATGCTACATCCGCCGCAAAGGACGTGACCAAGAGCTCCCTCCGGGAGGGAGCTGGCAGCGAGCTTGCTCGCTGACTGAGGGAGAACGCGGTACTGACACGCTATGCCTACTTCATCAAGGAAATCAACGTAGGGCAGCCACCCTCTGCCCTACCTTCCACCACCGCAACGCGGGCATGACCGCCGAGCAGTGCCACACTCTAAATTCCGAATTCCGCATTCCGAATTCAGCATTCGGTACTCGCGGCCCTGGAGGTACTGAATATGAACTCTCATAACATTAAAATCGGCGTCGAGCGCGCCCCCAACCGCAGCCTGCTGTACGCCCTGGGCTACACTGACGAGGAGCTGTCCCGCCCGCTGATCGGCGTGGTGTCCTCCTATAACGAGATCGTTCCCGGTCACATGAACCTGGACAAGATCACCGAGGCCGTGAAGGCCGGCGTCCGCGCTGCTGGCGGCACCCCCGTCATGTTCCCCGCCATCGCGGTCTGCGACGGCATCGCCATGGGCCATGTGGGCATGAAGTACAGCCTGGTCACCCGTGACCTGATCGCCGACTCCACCGAGGCCATGGCCATCGCCCACCAGTTCGACGGCCTGGTCATGGTGCCCAACTGCGACAAGAACGTTCCCGGCCTGCTGATGGCTGCGGCGCGTCTGAACATCCCGACCATTTTCTGCTCTGGCGGCCCCATGCTGGCCGGTCACCTGAGCGACGGCCGCCGCACCTGCCTGTCCCACATGTTTGAGGCCGTGGGCGCCTACAAAGCCGGTACACTGGACGAATGCGGCGTGCGCGACTACGAGGAGAACGCCTGCCCCTCCTGCGGCAGCTGCTCCGGCATGTACACCGCCAACAGCATGAACTGCCTGTGCGAGGCCCTGGGCATGGCGCTGCCCGGCAACGGCACCATTCCCGCGCCGCTCTCCGCCCGCATCCGCCTGGCCAAGCATGCCGGTATGCAGGTGATGTCCCTGGTGGAAAAGAACATCCGCCCCCGCGACATCATGACCCCTGCGGCCTTCAACAACGCCGAAACCGTGGATATGGCCCTGGGCTGCTCTACCAACACCATGCTGCACCTGCCCGCCATCGCCCATGAGGCCGGTGTGACCATCGACCTCGACCACGCCAATGCCATCTCCGCCCAGACCCCCAACCTGTGCCACCTCGCGCCTGCGGGTGATACCTTCATGGAGGATCTGGACCGCGCCGGCGGCGTCAGCGCCGTGATGAAGGAGCTGACCAGGAAGAACCTGCTGGACACCACCGTCCTGACCGTTACCGGCAAGACCATGGCGGAAAACCTGGAAAAGGTGGTCAACCGCGACACGAACATCATCCGGCCCATTGAGAACCCCTACTCTGCCAATGGCGGCATCGCCGTGCTGAAGGGCAACCTCGCCAAGGATGGCTGCGTGGTTAAGCAGAGCGCCGTGGCCCCCGAGATGATGAAGCACGAAGGCCCCGCCCGCGTCTTTGACAGCGAGGAGGACGCCATCGCCGCCATCTACGCGAAGAAGATCGTCCCCGGCGACGTGGTGGTCATCCGCTACGAGGGCCCCAAGGGCGGCCCCGGCATGCGCGAGATGCTCAACCCCACCTCCGCCATCTGCGGCATGGGCCTGGGCGAATCCGTCGCCCTGCTGACCGACGGCCGTTTCTCCGGCGCGACCCGCGGCGCTTCCATCGGCCACGTCAGCCCCGAGGCAGCCGCAGGCGGCCTGATCGCCCTGGTGGAAGAGGGCGACCTGATCGCCATCGACATCCCCGCCTGCTCCATCGAGCTGAAGGTGTCCGACGAGGTGCTGGCTGAGCGCCGCGCCAAGTGGGTCTGCCCCGAGCCGAAGGTCAAGACCGGCTACCTGGCCCGCTATGCCAAACTGGTCTCCTCCGCCGACAAGGGCGCGATCCTTGAATAATTCTTAATTCTTAATGCTTAATTCTTAATTTGCTTTGGAGAGGCTGTTATGAACCTGAAGGGGCTGAAGATCGATTTTCTGGGCGATTCCATCACGGAGGGGCACGGGTGCTCCTGCGAGGCGGCCCGCTTTTCGGACCGGATTGCTGCGGAACATGGCGCTGTCACCCGTAATTACGGCATCGGCGGCACGCGCCTTGCCCATCAAAACACGCCCTCCGAGAATCCCCGGCATGACCTGGACTTCCCTTCCCGGGTGGCGGAGATGGCGCCGGATGCGGACGTGGTGGTCGTCTTCGGCGGCACGAATGATTTCGGCCACGGCGACGCGCCCTTCGGTACGCCTGCCGACCGCACGGCGGACACCTTCTGCGGCGCGCTGCATGAGCTGTACACATCCCTGCTGGAAAAGTACCCGGCGGCACAGTTCGTCATCATCACGCCCCTGCACCGCGCCACGGAGTGCATCCCCAACATGCACGGCAAGGTGCTGAAGGACTATGTGGAGGAAATCCGCAGGGCTGCCGAGTACTACTCCCTGCCTGTCCTCGACCTGTATGCGGAATACGGTGTGCAGCCTGCCGTTCCCGTCATGAAGGACATGTACATGCCCGACGGCCTGCACCCCAACGACGCAGGCCACGTCATCCTGACGAACAAGATCGCAAAATTCATCGAATCCCTGTAAAATCTAACATAGGAGGTAAACGCATGAGCCAGATCAAGATTTTTGACACCACGCTACGCGACGGCGAGCAGAGCCCCGGCTGTTCCATGAATCTGAAAGAAAAAATCGAGGTGGCGCGCTGCCTGGAGCGTCTGAAGGTGGACGTGATCGAGGCTGGCTTTGCCATCGCCTCCCCCGGTGACTTTGAGAGCGTGCAGACCATCGCCCGCACGGTGAAGGACTGCTCCGTGGCCTCCCTGGCCCGCGCGACGGTGAAGGATATCGACTGCGCCTGGGAAGCGGTGAAGGACGCCGCCGACCCCCGCATCCATCTGTTTATCGCCACCTCGCCCCTGCACATGGAGTACAAGCTGCGCATGACGCCCGATCAGGTGCTGGAGCGTACCGCCGCCATGGTGGCCCACGCAAAGAAGTACACCAGCAATATCGAGTTCTCCTGCGAGGACGCCACCCGCTCCGACGTGGATTTCCTGATCAGGGTCGTTGATCTGGCCATCAGGAACGGCGCGACCGTGGTCAACATCCCCGACACCACCGGCTACACCACCCCCGACGAGATGCGCGCGATGATCGAGGCCATCCGCGCAGGCGTTCCGGACAGCGACAAGGTGGAGTTCTCCGTCCACTGCCACAACGACCTGGGCATGGCCACCGCCAACGCCCTGGCCGGCGTGCTGGGCGGCGCACGGCAGATCGAGTGCACCATCAACGGCCTGGGCGAGCGCGCGGGCAACACCTCCCTGGAGGAGGTCGTGATGGCGATGTACACCCGCCCGGACATCTTCTCCGAGCACAC
>JAFXDB010000106.1 GCA_017516305.1 Clostridia bacterium
CGGAATCACCCATCTTCTTCAGCGGCACCATGGCGCCTTCGCCCAGCTTGTCCGCCGGAATGCGGAAGTAATCCATACTCATATCGTTATCCTCCCATCTTGATATACATTAGAACAGATGCTCCACGTGCAGCTGGCGGATCATCTCGACGATCTCCTTAGAGCGGCTGCAGCCAAACTTCCTCAGCAGCCCCTTGATCTGTGTCTTGACCGTCACCTGCTCCACGCAGCGGATCTGTGCGATTTCCTTGACCTTTCGCCCCTCCAGCAGATACCGCACAAGCGCCCGCTCTGCAGGAGTAAGCTGGGATACGCTGTGCACAAAGAACAGCAGACTCTGCTCGGATCGGCGCAGACGGCTGTATTCCTTGAGCACCGCAGACTGGATGCGGGCGTCCAGCAGGGGTTCGCCCTCCCACGCAGCGCGGACGTGCCGCAGGATCTCCTCCTCCGGGCAGCCCTTGACGACGTAATCCACCGCCCCCGCGCCCATAGACATCAGAATCATGTTCTCCGTTTCATGGGCGGTGAGGAAGATGATCGTCGCATCAGGCTTGACGGCGAGAATTTCTTCCGTAGCGCGGATACCGGCGGTGGTGTCCTCCATTTCGATATCCATGAGGATCACGTCGAAGTCCGTTGTCTGCGCCAGCTGCACGATCTCCGCACCGCTGCCTGCCTGACCCACGACCTCCATGTCCCCCGCTGCGGTCAGCGTTTCCGCCATATCCTCCCGCAGGAGCTGAAAATCGTCTGCGATCAGCACACGGATCGCCATCACGTCACCTCCGATCTCACTTGCCGAGGATGGCGAACATACTGCGCTTGTATGCCTCCACGCCCTCCTGGTCGAAGGGATTCACGCCCAGCAGGCAGCCGGACACAGCGCAGGCTGCCATGAAGGCGTAGTAAAGCTGACCGAAGGCGTACTCATCCACCTTGCCGGTGATGAACTGCGCGCAGGGCACGCCGCCCTCGCCGTGGGCGATGAGCGTCGCTTCCTCCGCAGCCCGGTTGATGAAGGTGAAGTCGCGCCCCTCCAGATAATCAAAGCCGTCGCGGCTTTCCCGGTCGGCAGGCACAGGCATATTGCCGCCATCGTCTTCCACGGACAGGAACGTTTCCAGCATACAGCGGGGACCGCCCTGCACGTACTGACCAATGGAGTGCAGATCCTCGGAATACATGCTGTACGCCGGGAAGATGCCCTTGCCGTCCTTGCCCTCGCTCTCGCCGAAGAGCTGCCGCCACCAGCGGGCAAGGCGTTCAAACCGCGGCTCGAAGGAGACCAGCATCTCTGTATCAAAGCCCTGCGGATGAAACAGATTTCGCCACGCGGCATAGCGGAAGGCGGGATTGTCATCCGTTTCCTCCACCAGCTTCTGCATATTCACGCCGCCCTGCAGGTACGCATCCACGTCCAGCCCCGCCGCCGCAATAGGCAGCAGACCCACCACCGTGAACGCCGTGTAGCGTCCGCCGATGGGCTTGGGGAAAGGCAGGAACAGATGCCCGCGCTCTACCGCCATCTCATGCAGGCGACTGCCCTCGGTGCCGGTAAGCACCACGCGCCGCGCCATTTCCTGCGCGTCATAGCGCTGCTCCATCCAGTTGCGCAGCACACGATAATGGGAGCCAGGCTCAAGGGTCTCGAAATTCTTGGCGATCACGTGCATGACCACGCTATGACCCTCCAGCTCCCGCAGGATACGCTGAAGCTCCCACGCGGACAGGGTGTTGCCCGCCCAGACGATGCGCAGACCGTCGCCGCCCAGTGCGTCGATCACGCCCCGCGCTGCCTGATTGCTGCCGCCCACGCCGACTACCACCAGCGTATCGGCAATAGCACGCCACTCGGCCGCCTTGTCCTTCACTGCCTGAAGATAACCTTCTGTGGCTTCCATGCAGTCCATCCAGCCCAGCACGCCCTCATAACGCGCCGGCAGCTGCTGCCACAGGTTGCGACAGCGGGGAAGCACGGGCTGCACGTCCGTTATGGGGCCGTGAAATCGGAGCTTCATGCGCGTTCCTCCTGTTCCTCAATCAGATCATTGGTGCTTCCGTAGCGGGGCAGCTGCAGGAAAAAGCTGCTGCCCTGCCCGGGGCGGGAATCTACCCGCAGCACGCCCAGATGGCTCTTCACCGTGGCGCGCACGTAGTACAGTCCCATCCCCCAATTGAAATTGGTGTTCTTGCTGGAATAAAACGGATCGTAGATGTGCTTGCGCTGCTGGCGGGTGATGCCGTTGCCGCGGTCGCGCACCTCGATGACCGTCCACAGCCGCTCCTGCTGACAGATCAGCGCCAGCGGCTCCTCCCGGCGATTTGCTGCGATCTGCGCCTCCCAGCCGTTGGTGAGGAGGTTGTAGATCGTCTCCGCCAGATGCACCTTGTCACACAGGATCAGGGCGTCTGCCGGCACGACCATCTCCAGCCGGGCGTCGGGGTACTTGCGGGCAAAATGCTCTGCTGCCGCCTGGCACACTGCTTCCAGCGGCGTGGGCACCAGCGTGATAAAGTTGCTCCGCACGCTGTGGTACAGTTCATCCATGCGCTGAAGCATGGTGTCGTTGGCAGAGGCCAGCATCTGCTGATATTCCCGCAGCTTCGCCATGTCCGGCGTTTCCTTTGCCAGCTCCTGCCCGAGCCGCTTATGGACGACCCGGTTGGCCAGCAGCTGATTCTTCACCGAATGGACAAAGACGCTGGCGCCCTTGCTGGCGGTGTCGAATTTGCGCTGGATCGCCACTTCCTCCTGCCCCTCGCGGAGATTGTCGTAGGCGCTGCGCATCAGCGCGTGGAAGCCCACCGCTGAGCAGATGATCACCACGGCAATCACCAGCAGGAAATTGCCCACGTTCAGCGCGGGGTTCAGATACCACAGCCCCTGCACCCTGCCCATGTATTCATTCCGGTAGAACAGGTACACCTGCGCCGGGTCCTGTGGGCAGTAGATGGCATAGAGCATGGTCAGGCTCAGGATCATCGCGCACCGGCGGCGCATGAACCTGCGGTAGTACAGCATGGTAATG
Source organism: Clostridia bacterium (assembly GCA_017516305.1). Lineage (GTDB taxonomy): Bacteria > Bacillota > Clostridia > Christensenellales > Aristaeellaceae > UBA11524. The sequence goes on from JAFXDB010000106.1 coordinate 3,033, forward strand.
CCCCGATACTCCCACGCGATGAGCACCGCCACCAGCACAAGGTAAGCGATGATCCACCCCTGCGTACCGCTCACCAGCAGCCGCAGCATCCAGCTGCGCCCGTCGATCAGCCACTCAAACACCGGGGGATAATAGCACACCAGCGACACGGCAGGCATGATGCACGCGGCGACCTTCAGCCATGCCCTGTTGCGGATGCCCTTCGCGTAGGAATAGTAGAGCGCCAGCTCCAGAAGAATCAGCGGGAACAGATACCGCCCCACCGCCATGGCAAAGCCCAGCTGCTTGAGCGTCACCAGCATATACTGCATACTATGACGCACCTGCCGCAGCCCGAAGAGCATCGTCTCCATGTCGGCAGTAATGCCGCCCTTCTTGGCGATGTAAACCAGCACCGTGATCCAGTGCAGCGACAGTGCCGAAGCAAGGGCGAGGATCAGTCCCGTTTCCCTGTTGCGGCGGGTGAGGAAGAGCACAAAGGAGACCAGCAGCAGCAAAAGCACCAGCAGCACCATGGCGCTCTCCCCCTCCCTCCAGCATGAGAAAACGCGGCAGCCCGGCACACGTCCAGACTGCCGCAATGGGCTTGGTTTCATGAAGCCCTCGCGGGCTTCCTGCGGCGATTACTTGCCGGCTTCGATCATGACGTCGAAGAGCACGTAGTCAGCCACGGGCACAGCACCTTCCACAGCGCCGGAGGCGATGAAGGCGTCCTGCTGAACCTTGTAGTAGCCTTCGATGGTGCCGTCCTGGGCGCCCTGGATAACCTCAGCGGCGGTGGGCCAGGCAGCGTCGCCGGTCTGATCCAGAGCGTTCTGGAGATCGGTGCCGCACTGCTCAGCAACCCACTTGGCAACCTGCTCGTAGTTCTCGGGGTTGGAACCGAAGTCCATGGCCTTGTACAGGGCGCGGGTGAACTTCAGAACGGTCTCGGGGTTCTTCTCCTGATAGCCCTTCATGACGATCCAGGAGGCGGGGGTCACGGTACGATGCGCGAAGTCCTTGTTGGAGCACAGGGAGAACACGTCGCCGTTGGAAGCGTTGATGATGGTGGTGGTGGAGGGAGACCAGCAGGCGCAGGCGTCGATGGAGCCGGACATCATGGCGGTCACCAGCGCGGAAGCGTCCATTTCATAGGCCTGGATGTCATCCATGGTCATGCCGGCTTCTTCCAGAGCGTACTGCAGAATCATTTCGGAAGAGGTGCCGGAGGAGTAGCCAACCTTCTTGCCCTTCAGGTCCTGCACGGTGTTGATGCCAGCCTTCTTGGAAACCAGCACGTGATCGGAGTCGCCGATCTGGGACAGAGCGAAGATCATGGCGCGGCCGTTGATGCACAGCTTGTGGGCGCCGGGTCCGATGTAGCCGATGTCGATGGAGCCGGATTCCATAGCGGCGATGATGGTGGGGCCGTCGGCAAACTCAACCAGCTTCACGTTCAGGCCTTCTTCGGCGAAGTAGCCCATGTTGATGCCGGTCAGCACGCTCCACAGGGAGGCGTAGTTGGGCATGTAGGCAACGTTCAGTTCGATGGTCTCGGCGCCAGCCAGACCAGCGGTGCACAGCATAGCCAGCACCATGACGAGGGCGAGGAGCTTCTTCATGTAGGTTTCCTCCAATTTTTAATTATTTTCAGCGGACACGCCGCTCAAAACCGGGGGATGAGGCAGACTGTCGATCAAATCGGCACTCTGCAGGCTACAGACCGTTCAAAAAGGTTACAATGCAAGGAAACAAGGGCGAGGGCGAGGGAGTGTACATAGACGTACATGACCGAGCCCGAGTCCCGCAGTTGACGCCGCAGGGCGGCCTTTTTCAACGGTCTGATTATTTGCGGACCTCCAGGTACTCCTGGTACACCTGACCCCAGATGTGGTTCTTCAGCTCCATGAACTCGGGGGTCATCTTGGTCTCCTGGGTACGGGGGTAGGGGATGTTGATGTCCACGATGTCCTTGATACGGCCGGGACGGGCGGACATGATGATGACCTTCTGGGCCAGGATGATGGCCTCGTCCACGTCATGGGTGATGAAGAAGCAGGTCTTCTTCTGCTTCTGCCAGGTATCCAGCAGCTCGGTCTGCAGCTGGGTACGGGTCTGGGCGTCCAGGGCGCCGAAGGGCTCGTCCATCAGCAGCACGCCGGGCTCAG
>JAFXDB010000107.1 GCA_017516305.1 Clostridia bacterium
GAGAGGTTCCACCTGTTCCCATTCCGAACACAGTCGTTAAGCTCTCCAGTGCCGAAAGTACTTGGCTGGACACGGCCCGGGAGGATAGGTCGTTGCCGGTGCCCCCTTTAGGAAGTCGTTCGACTTCCTTTTTTCGTTGTTTGGGTGCATTTGCAATTCCCCGATGAACATGCTATACTGTCCACATGCAGTTCATGTGGAGGCGATATAATGCCCCTGCAAGGTGATTGACGGCTGACCAACCAGGAGGCGTACCTGCTGGGTGCCACGCTCGTCCGTCAGCCGTGGAAATCTGCTGCTTTCAATGGAGGGTAAAATGATGCGTCTCCGCCCCATGACGGCCGTCTACCTCACCCGTGGCGACAAAATCCTCCTCCTGTACCGCATCGGCTCCCGGGTGGTGGGCAATTCCTACACCGGCGCTGCCGGGGGCCACATCGAAGCGGCGGAATTTACCGACCCCAAAGCCTGTGTCCTGCGGGAGCTGCAGGAGGAGACCGGCCTGACCGCCGATGCTCTAGGCGGTCTTTCCCTCCGCTACATCACCATGCGGAACAAGGCGGGGGAGATTCGCCAGAATTACTATTACTTCGCCGAATTGAAGGATGGCTTCGACGTGCAGAATAGTACCGAAGGCCGTCTGGAATGGCATGACCTGACAGGGCTGGACGCGCTGCCCATGCCGGTTACTGCGCGGCATGTCATTGACCATTATCTGCGAATTGGCCGCCATGACGATAAGCTTTACGGCGACGTCACTACGGAAGAGGGCTCTGTGTTCTCCGAAATGACCGATTTTTGATGGAGGAATAGCATGTTTTACCTCGACTGGACATATCTGCTGGTTATCCCCGGACTGCTGCTGGGCCTGTGGGCGCAGAGCAAAGTGAACCGAACATATCAGGAGTACAGCCGCGTCCCAACCCGGTTGGGGCGTCCGGCAAGTGCTGTCGTGAATGACCTGCTGCACAGAAACGGGAACTACGCTGTGTCTGTTGGGCGGGTGTCCGGTAACCTGACAGACCATTACAATCCGGGCACGGAGACGCTGAACCTCTCCGAGGGTGTATATGGCAGTGCGTCCGTCGCCGCGCTGGGCATCGCGGCGCATGAGGCCGGCCATGCTATGCAGAAGCACGAGGGTTATGCCCCCCTCAAGCTGCGCACAGCGATCGTTCCTGCTGTCAACCTCTGCTCCATGCTGTCCACGCCCCTGTTCTTTGTGGGCCTGCTGATGGCCTGGCCGCCCCTGACCACCATCGGCATCATCCTCTTTGCCGCTTCAACCGTTTTTGCGCTGGTGACGCTGCCGGTGGAGTTCAACGCCTCAAACCGCGCCGTCCGGATGCTGACCGAAGGCGGATATGTCTCCCATGACGAGGAGCAGGGCGTACGCGCCGTCCTCAATGCAGCGGCGCTGACCTATGTTGCCGCCGCGGTTACCAGCCTCCTGACGCTGCTGCGCTTGTTGCTGCTCGCCCGGCGGCGCAAGTAAGCGGAGGATAAGCATGAGCCGTGAAAACCGGCGCTGAAAGGCGGGAATCCGTCAAACTACTGCAGTCCCGGAGGATGATCCGCCGGGACTGTTCTTGTTTTTGTCACAAACATGTGATACAATCAAGGTACCACGCAGGCAAACTGAATTTGACAGAGAGGCAGCAAATGAATATGGTGAATGTCAAGGAATACATGACGGCAGACATACTGATGGGCCCAAACAGCGCAAGAATCCTGGAGGAATTGCTGGCGAAGCATCCTCTGCAGCTGAAAAGAGAAAGCAGGGTGCTTGATCTGGGCTGCGGAAAGGGTCTGACAAGCCTTATCCTGGCAAAAGAAACAGGAGCGAAGGTATACGCAAATGACCTCTGGATTCCGGCGGAGGATAACGCAAAACGCTTCAGCGAGTGGGGCGTCGGCGAACAGATCCTCCCTGTCCATGGGGATGCAAGTGAACTGAGCCTTGACGAGGGTCAGTTCAGTGTGCTGGTCAGTGTTGATTCCTATCATTATTTCGCTACGAAGGAAGGCTATTTTCAGGAAAAGATATTGCCCCTGTTGGGTGACGAAGCGGTCGTTCTGATCGGCATTCCCGGCATGAAGGATGAATATGACGGACGCTCTGAAGAGCTGCTATCTGAATGGTTGGGAAATGAAGCCTATATGTTCAGAAGCCCGAAGGAGTGGAAGGAGATCATCGGCAGGCACGAGCGAATTGAGAAGACAGAAACCTGGGAAATGAGCTGCTTCGACCTCGCCTGGAAGGAGTGGTTGGCTACCGATAACGAATACGCCATGGGGGACAGGCAATTCTTTGAGACAATCATCAAGCCGTACACCTGTTTTGTCGGTATCTGCATCAGGATAAAGTAAACAGATCAACCGCATGGCTGCATAGAAGAATAAGCAAAAACCGATCTGTGGTCATCGCCACAGGTCGGTTTAAGCATTGATGAAGTCCCGCCGAACAGGCGTATTTCTGTTTCCGCATGCAGTCAGGGCGGAGGGCGTAAGTCAGCCCACAGGAATGACCATCGTGCAGCGTTCCTTCACATGACAGGCGCTGAAATACTGCTCCTCCAGCGGGATCCACTCCTGCAGGAAGCGCTGGCTCATCTCGGCTCCGTTGCGCTGCAAAATGCGCTCCGCCTGTGCGTCCGGGGGGATCTGCAGGAAGGCCGACAGGTCGTATTCCTCCGCCAGCGCCGGATGCATGCTGTATGCGCCTTCGATGATGCACAGCGGCGTCGGGGTGACGCGGACGGGCTCGCCCAGGGACATGGTGCGGCAGGAAAACGGGCGGTAGGAGAAGGGCTCCCTGCGGCGCAGGGGCGTCAGCACCTCATGATGGAAGCGCTCATAGTCCACATTGCCGCCGGGCTGGGCAAAGCGCTCCGGCGTGCGCTGATGGGGCCGCAGGAAGAAGTCATCCATGTGGAACACCGTGCAGCCGTAGACCTCCGAAAGCAGCTTCCCCAGCGTTGTTTTGCCCGATGCGCTGCCGCCCTCGATGGCAACGGTGACGGGCTGACCATGCGTGAGCAGCCGGTCGATGGCGGCAAAGAGCGGCAGGAAGGGGACAAAGGCGCTGCGGATGACGCGGTATGCCGGGGCATAGGCGGCCCGGAAGGCCTCTGAGTGCCGGGCTGCCGGGCAGCCCTGTGCCCGGTATGATGTCAGATACGCGGCTACTGCTTCGGGCACCAGGGGCAGCTCATGCGCCGCCGCCATGTCCTGCAGGCAGTCCAGCTGCGCCTGAAAGGCTGCCATATCGCCTGCTGGCTCCCGGGCGGAGCGCATGAACAGCGAGAACAGGGTGTCAGCCGACATTCCCATTTCCCGGGCAGGCAGCAGATGAACCCGGCTGAAAGCCCCCAGCTGCTCGCTCTGGGGCGAACAATGCCCGCTGGCAGGCCGGGCACATCCGGTCATTTCCTCCGCCAGCCAGGCTTTCGCGCGTTCCGGATCCTGGATCAGATGCCCGCCTCCGAACTCTGCCTGGTACAGCGCCTTCACCAGATCCGTCAACTCCAGCGCCGGATAGGCGGTCAGCTGCTGGCGGCACAGGGTCTGTATCTTCTGCTTCATATGCTTCATCTCCGATGGAAAAGGCTCCCGGCAGGGAGCGGTCGTGGTGGTTATTGGCGGGGGCTGAGCCAGCGCAGCGCCTTCTGCAGGGCCAGGACGATGATCGGGATCAGCATGATGTGCAGGATGATGCCCGGGATCGCCTGGGTGAAGGCCCCGGCGATGAAGGCTGACCAGGTAAAGGGGGCCCCTGCCGCGCCGGACAGCGCCGCCCGCACCACGCCCCAGACGATGCGGCCCGCCAGCATGGCGGCGATGAGACTGATATACACGCTCAGCGGACGGCGGGGCAGCGCAAGATACAGCAGGCCGGATACCGCGCCGTAGGTGGCCAGCTCCACGCACATCGCAACGCCGACCGGGAACAGCGGCGGCATGCCGAAAAGCATGAACCGCAGAAGCGGCGCAACGGCGCCCACCACGGATGCCCATGCCGGGCCACAGATAAAGCCGCACAGCAGCACCGGGATGTGCATAGGGCTGAGCATGCTGCCGATCTCGGGGATCTGCCCGGTCAGGAAGGGCAGCACCAGGCACAACGCCAGACAGACGGCGGCAATAACAAGCTTCTGGATGCGGATGGTGTTGGCGTTCATGCTCTCTCTCCTCGGACGCTGTCTCCTGCTGTGGTATGCACCCGTCCATTATAGCGTCGTGCAGGTCGGGCTGTCAAGGCAGAGGGAACAAATCCGATTGTGTCAAAGATAAATTTGTTTCTTTTTTTCTCCAACCTGCATCCTTTCCGGCATGAGACCCGTCAATTGAGGTGAAAGGAGGTCGATGACCATGCGCTTTGCACAGGGCCCGTGCAGAGATGACGCAGAAAAACGCCTTGAAGCCCTTATGAACGCTTATGGCACGCAGCTCAAGCGCCTGTGCTGCCTGTATTTGCGGGACGCTGCCCTGGCGGAGGACGCGGTGCAGGAGACCTTCCTCAAAGCCTGGCGTGCAATGGGTAAATTCCGCGGCGAATGCAGCGAAAAGACCTGGCTGACCCGCATTGCGGTCAATGTCTGCCGCGACATGCAGCGCACAGCCTGGTTCCGCCGCCTGGATCGCCGCATTGTCCCTGAGGAGCTGCCCCTGACTGCTCCCGAGCCGGACGACCCCGCCCTGGCAGAGGCGATCATGGCGCTGCCTGCCCGCGATCGGGAGGTCATCCTCCTGCGCTACTACGAGCAGCTGCCGCCGGAGGCCATCGCCCGGCTGCTGCGTATTCCGCTCAATACCGTCAAGTCCCGCCTTGCGCGGGCAAAGAAGAAGCTCAGGCAGACGCTGGAAGGGTGGTGTGACGATGCCTGAAACCAGAGAGATCCTCGACCGCCAGCTCCGGGGCGTCTGCTTCACCCCGCAGGAGCGCCGCGCGGTGCTCCATGCCATCCGAAAGGAGCGACCCGTTATGAAAAAGAAACTGATCCCCGTTCTGCTCTGCTTCCTGCTGCTCTTTCTGCTGACCGGCGCGGCCCTGGCTGCCGGCGTCCTCTGGGGCGTAGAGGATTTTGCCGCCCGCAGCGGCATCCCGCTTCCCGACGCCCCTGTGCAGCAGCCCGTCAGCCAGTCCGGCGGCGTCGGGGAGGAGCTGACCGTTGCCGTCACCGATGCTGTCTGGGACGGAGAGACCGTCTGCATCACCCTGCACTGCCAGCCGCATGCAGAAGACCTGCTGCTCATGGACGCCTGCCTGCAGCTGGACATGCCCGCCAGCAACCTTGACCGCGCGCTGCCCAGGGGGCTGACCATCGCCGACTGGGTCTCCGCCAACAGCTTCACCGACGTCCTGGGCGTGGCCGTGGAGCCCATGCTGAACGACCGGTACCTGGGCTATCGCGTGTCCTGGCACCTGGAAGAAAACGGCGGCTGCACCCTCTTCTACGAGTTTGACGGCGTGGCCGACGGCCCCCTGGCGCTGACCTTCCAGTGCGTTACCTGGGGCTGGGACGAGGCCCGCGGCGGCTTCTGCAGCGACGGACGCAACGAGGTTTTCGACCTGACCTGCACGCTCAAATCGCCCATGGACAGATAAGCAAGCACAAAATGGCCCCCGCAGACCGCCTTTTTTAATGGGCCTGCGGGGGCTTTTCTGCTGCTTTGGGATGAATCAGAGACCCAGCAGCTGCCGCTTCTTGGCGTCGAATTCAGCCTGGCTGATGATGCCGGCGTCCAGCAGCTGCTTGTACTTCATCAGCTCCTCCGCCGGAGAGACGGCTGCCTGGGCGGGCATGTTGCGGTTTGCACGCGCCTGGGATACCATCTGCTTGATCTCCTCGCTGACGCGGGGCATCTTCTCCTGCAGGGCTTTGAGGGCAGCGCCGGGCAATCCGCCGAACACAAAGCTGTTGTCGCTGGCGAAGTTGTTGGTGTTGTGGGCGCCGGGGAAGTCCAGCTGCAGGAAGCCGTTGGTGAGCACGGTCGCATTGCGGAATTGCACGCTCGTCACGTCCGCATAGTAGATTTCCTTCGCGCCGTTGAGCTTGCCGCCGCTCAGCAGCAGATTCCCGATGCCCTTCTTGATGGAGATGACGCACTTGTCGTCATACACCTGCAGCAGGTTTCCCGTTGCGCCGCCATCGACCTCGTAAAGCAGTTTACTCATTTTTTCTTCCTCCGTTTCTTGTTCTTCTGATGCAGTGTGCGCACTTCGTGATTCAGCAATCGATTTATGCTGCATCAGTAGATTGTTAATCTATATTATACACAAGAGTGTCTAATTTGTCTACTAATTTTCGAAAAGTCGCTTTATACTCTATAATATGCACATCCATACATGAGGGGGATGTGCAATGATCGGAGAACGCCTGCTGGCCCTGCGCCGCGATGCAGACCTGACCCAGGATGACCTCGCGGCGATCCTGAACATCAACAAGCATTCCATTTCATCGTATGAGCGCAATAAATCCGAGCCGCCGGACGCCATAAAAATCGCCATTGCCCGCCATTTCGATGTGTCGGTGGACTACCTTGTCGGCCTGACGGATTATCCTGTACCTGTCAGCCAGCTTGCCCCGGTGCTGCGGCTTCCGGCGGGCTTTCCCCGGGAGGCGCTGCCGGAGCTGATGAACTATGCAGCCTACCTGGCCAGCAAGGCAAAAAAATAACGCGGAGGAACATGCGTTCCTCCGCGTTTTTATATGGGGTCACAGCGTATCCACCGGTGTGTAGCTCTTGCTGGGGGTCAGGTCGAACATCACGCGCCGAACCTGGGGGCAGCGACGCAGGATCTCCAGCGTCACGCGCTCCAGCAGGTCGCTGGGCAGGCGGGCTGCCATGCCGCCGGAGCCATCCATGGCCTGCACGGCCCGCAGGGTCACCACATAGCCGCTCTCCGCGTCGGGTGCGTCAGCCAGGGCCGCAAAGTACTGCCACAGGCGCTTGGCCTGGTTGTTCTCGGTGATCTCATACCGGAAGATGGCGTCGGCCTCGCGCACGATGGCCAGCTTCTCCGGGGTCACCTCGCCGATGATGCGTCCGGCCAGGCCGCTGCCGGGGAAGGGCTGGCGCAGCAGCATCTGCTGACTCATGCCCAGCTCCTCGCCAATGGCGCGCACTTCGTCCTTGAACAGCTCACGCACGGGCTCGATGATGGCGATGTCCTCTGCGCGGGCCTGCAGGGGATATGCCCCCCCGCTCAGCACGTCGGAGTAGTTGGTGCCCTGGATCACCAGGCGGATATTCGTATGGGCCGCTGTTTCGCGGGCCAGCACCTTCTGCAGGAGCTGGAAGATGATGCGCTCCTTTTCGGCGCTGTCCGTCACGCCGACAAGGGCGGACAGGAATTCCTCGGAGGCGTCCACGCGGCGCAGATCAAGCCCGGCGCGGGTGCTGTAAAAGTCAAGCACCTGGGCTGTCTCGTTCTTGCGCAGCAGGCCCGTGTCGATGAAGATGCAGTGCAGCTTTGTTCCCAGCGCCATGTGGCCCAGCAGGGCGCATACGCCGCTGTCCACGCCGCCGGAGAGGGCGCACAGGGCTTCGCCGCTGCCGGCTGCCATGGTGATGGCTGTCCGGGCCCGGTCAATGAACGCCTGATTGCTCCACCAGAGCGTGCAGGCGCATACGTCCCTGCAGAAATTGACCAGCAGACGCGTGCCGCTCATGTCGTTGCGCTCCAGCTGCATGGCCAGGCCCCATACGTTCCGCTGGGGCAGGCGGAAGCCCAGGACGCCGTCAGCCGTGGCGGCAACGGTCTCTGCCGCCTCGGGCAGCAGGGTCATGTACCGGCAGGCCTGGAGATAGCGCTCGCCGTCCTCTACGTCGCTGAAAAGGGGGTGACTGTGGTCAAACTGCACCTGCTCCACGCCGCCGGGGCGGGGCAGGTCGCTGAGCTTGCCGCCGCACATTTCGCACAGCGTCAGCGCCGTATCGCCCAGGCACAGCATCGGCACGCCGCTCTGCAGATAATCCTTGAGCTGCGGCATGTCCGCGGCAACGCCTGTGGCGGCGGCGGCCACGATCACGCCGCGCACATCGGGCTGCTGGACGGCGGCAGCCGGAACCCCGGCGGGCTCGATATGGCAGCAGATGTGTTCCGCCCGCAGCTTCCGGGCCACCGTGCGGGTCACCGCTGCATCCAGGCTGATAAGTACGACATAGTCGCGCATGGGTTCATCCTCCGGTATCTTTTTCAGATCAATGATAAATCGCTGTATACCTTCCAATTATATTCTCCAAAGCTATTCAAAATTCCTGCTTTTGACGTGAATTGATGAACAGGGGATGTTTTTTGCGGCTTTGTAGCGGTACAGCTTGACCGAAGGTGCGCTATGTGTTATGATTTACATAACAAATGCGCAGAATGCCGCGGAACAAATGCGCAATCAGGAGGACGAAAAAATGAGAAATAAGATGCTTGCCCTGCTGCTGGCGGTATGTCTGTGCCTGATGGGCACGGCTGCCATGGCCGCAGCGACCTATACCTCGGGCCTGTGGGAGTACAAGCTCCTGGAAAACAACCAGATTGAGATCACGGCCTACAAGGGCAGCGCCGACACGGTGGACGTCCCTGCGGAGCTGGATGGCTACGCGGTGGTCAGCATCGGCTACGGCGCCTTCCGCAACAACGGCAACCTCATCACCGTAAACATCCCCGAAGGCATCACGGCCCTGGGCGACAGTGCATTCTACAACTGCATCAGCCTGACCTATGTGTCCCTGCCCTCCACCCTGGAGTCCCTGGGCACCTATGCGTTCTATGACTGCGATAACCTGCTGGCCATTGACCTGCCCGTAAACCTGAAGGTGCTGGGCAACAGCAGCTTCAGCGGCTGCAACAGCCTGCAGACCATCGTCATCCCCGACGGCGTGGAGACCATCGGCAGCAGCGCCTTCTACTACTGCGAGAGCCTCATCTCCGTCACCCTCCCCGCAGGGCTGAAGCACATCGGCGATTACGCCTTCTACCAGTGCTATAACCTCACCCGGCTGGATCTGCCGGAGGGCCTCATCTCCATCGGCAGGGGCAGCCTGAGCTACTGCAAGGGCCTGACCAGCCTGACCCTGCCCTCCACCCTGACCACCATCGGCGATTCCGCCCTGGAGGATTGTCAGAGCCTGCTGAGCCTGGTGGTACCCGAGAGCGTGACCGAGATCGGCCCGGAAGCCTTCTCCTACTGCTACGAGCTGGTCAGCCTGACGCTGCCCTCCGGCATGACGGAGATCCCCGCGGGCCTTTTCTCCAGCAACCGCAACATGACCGAGCTGGTGATCCCCGAGGGCGTGACCGCCATCGGCGACAATGCCTTCTACGGCTGCCGCAGCCTGACCAGTCTGGAGCTGCCCGCCGGTGTGACGACCATCGGCGCCTCGGCCTTCTATAATTGTGATGGACTGACCAGCCTGACGCTGCCGGAGAACCTTGCCTCCATCGGTGACGTCTGCTTCTACGACTGCGACAGCCTGACGGAGCTGACCATTCCTGGCAGTGTCCGCACCATGGGCATCAACCCCTTCCGCAGCTGCGACAAGCTGGCGGCTGTCCATGTCGCAGAGGGTCACCCCGCCCTGACGGTGATCGACGGCGTGCTGTACGAGCGCGGCACCCGCCGCCTGATCTTCTTCCCCTCCTGGGTCAAGACGGCTTCCTATGTCATTCCCGATGGCGTGACCGAGATCGGCGCCTATGCCTTTGACAGCAACCGCTACATCGCCCAGGTGGACATTCCCTCCAGCGTTGTCACCATCGGCAAGTATGCCTTCAACGGCTGCCGTGTGCTGAACAATGTGGTGGTGCCCAAGGGCGTCACGGTGCTGAACGAGGCGGTGTTCCAGTCCTGCAATGCCTTGACGGCCATCAGCCTGCCCGAGGGCCTGACCACCATCGGCAACAGCGCCTTCTATGGCTGCACCGCGCTGTCTGCGGTGGACATCCCCTCTACCGTCACTTTTATTGACAGCTATGCCTTCGCCAACTGCGATGCCCTGACGACCATCGTTCTGCCCGAGGGGCTGTCCGAGATCGGCTACTACTCCTTCTCCTACTGCGAGGCGCTGTCCTCCCTGGTCATGCCCCAGTCCGTGTCGGAGATCGGCACCTCCATCACCTATGACAGCCCCGCTGTGACCATGAGCGTCGTGGCCGGCAGTGCCGCGGAGACCTACGCCATCAGCAATGAAATCCCCTATGTGAACTATGAGCCCGCCGTCACCAGCGGCGCCACCATCAACGGCGTCAGCGGCGACTTCGAGTACATGGTGAACTACACGGGCGAGGTCACCATCACCCGCTGGACCGGCAGCGCGCAGAGCGTGGAGATCCCCGCTGACCTGGAGGGTCATCCTGTGACGACCATCGCTCCTGGCGCCTTCTCCGTCAGCAGCACCCTGCGCACCGTGGTGGTGCCCCAGAGCGTCACCTCCGTGGGCGAGTACGCCTTCGCCATGTGCGCCAACCTGGAGTCGGTCACCCTGCCTGCCAGCCTGCTGGACGTGCCGGACAACGCCTTTGCCTCCTGTCCGGAGACCCTGGTCATCACGACCTTTGACGCCACCAACCTGAACAACATCCTCCAGGGCATCTTCTGATACCCCGGTGCTGTTCGGGCAAATAAAAGATTCTTCACGTTTTCTTAGGGAATGACCAACGATGTAAGTGGGAAGCCGCTTTCGCCCGCCGAAAGCGGCGCAAAGGCGCTGGGGGTGATGCGAACAGCGCATCACCCCCCGTCCCCCTCCTGCCCCTGAGATGTCGGAAAGGCGGCTGCATATCGGGGCGGCGACGTTGCGGAGGGTTGCTTGAATGAATAAGAGGAGGGCGCAACCCTCCGCAAAGACGCCGCCTCGTCCCCTTTGAGGCTCTGATGCAGCCGCAATGGCGGTGAAGGTGTCTGCGCCATGTCAAACAAACCATTCCCTAACTATCCGTGAAGAGCCAAATAAAACCGGCAAGCCATGCATCAGCGCGTGGCTTGCCGGTTTTTCCGCCTTTTCTGTCCTTTCTGTTAAGGCTCAGGTGGTGAGAAGCGTCTGCATCTCCCTTTCCAGCCCCTGGTAGAACAGTCCCAGGTGCAGCCCGTCCGCCAGGGCGTGGTGGAGCAGCACCGTCACCGGCAGCATCAGCCGTCCCCGGGCGTCCGCCTCGTACTTCCCCCAGGTGATGCGCGGATTGGACTCGTCCCCTCCGGCCACCGGCTGGGTCAGGCTGGTGTAGTGCAGCCAGGGCAGGCTGCTGATGAAGTACATGCGCTCCACGTCCTCATCCTCCTTGATGGAGGCCCGTTCCCGGCACAGCCGCCGCGCCACCTCTGCCCTGGCGATGTACTCGTCAAAGGGCAGATGATGGTGCAGCGTGCAGTAGCAGTAGGTGCCGTCGGGCAGGGGCTCGGTATGGGAGGTGGGGCATTGGTCGTACTGCACGATGCCGCCGTCACGGATGCGCTGCCGGAATGCCGGAATGCCGTCCGCCGCCAGGGCTGCCGCATGCATGAACGTCAGGTAGAAGGACGCCTCCTTCTCCTTGCAGAAGCCGACCAGCTCCGTCACGTCCACATTGGCCGTCACGCCGACATAGGGGTAGGCGAGGGTGCGGAAGTAGTCGAAATGCGCCCGGCGGGGGTATTTGTCCATGTCGATGCTGCGGTATGCCATGTCTGTGCGCCTCCTGGCCGTGATACCCCGATTGTAGCAGATTCCCGCCCGCCGGTCAACCGCTTGCGGAGGCGGCAGACGCGTGCTATAATGGGGCAAAGGAGTGATGACGGATGAAGAAGCATGTCCCCCTGGAAAAGCAGCAGAAGCGCGCCCAGCGCGAGCATGCCCTGTCGCAGCGCGGCGACTGGGGTTCGGTCAAGCCCGTGCTGCGCGTGGTGGAGAGCAAGAAGAAGTACAGCCGCGTCCGCCGGAAGGAAGCCGACCGGGCGGAAAGGGGAGAATAAGGAAGACAGCGGGGGCGTCCGGCGGGGCGGCTCCGCTGATTATTTGTTGACGTCAGGATTCTCGGTGCGACACAGGATGTAGTCAATGCTGACGCCGAAATAATCGGCCAGACGAACCAATGTTTCCGTCGGCGGCACTCTTTCGCCCGTTTCGTACTTGGACAGGAGGGCTTGCTCAATGCCCGTTGCCATCTGCAGGGCGATCTGTGTCATCTTTCGCTTCTTTCGCAGCAGTTTCAGATTCGTTTTCATGCAACCACCTCTATGACAGTATGTCATTTCAAATGGTTGACAAATATGACAAATGGTCATATAATGGGAAAGGCTGATCAATCAGCGAAAAACGACGAAAACAGAGCGGAGGTAAACAAAATGAGAAGGAACGGGCTCTTTTCGCAGCTGACCAGGCTGCTTCTGCTGGCGCTGGCGCTCCTGCTGACGTGTTCTGCCGCGTTGGCCGAGACCTGGAATCTGTCCTCCTGTACGATGGATGAGCTGCTGGCCCTGCGGCAGCAGGTGGACGCTGCCATGCTTGACCTGGCCCGCACCGTCGATCGCAGCGACGCCACCCTGGACGGCCTGGTGTGGGTCTCCAACGGCGTGGAGGTGCGCATCAATGCCTACGAGGGGACGGCCACCGAGGTTGTGATCCCTGCGGAGATTGACGGGCTGCCGGTGACAATGCTGCACACGGGCGTCTTCCGGGATTGCAAAACCGTCACGAGAATCACTCTGCCGGATACCATCACCGTCATTCCTGATGAAGCATTCAGCGGCTGCTCCAACCTGGTGTCGGTGAACATCCCCAGGACGGTGACGCATATTGGACATTGGGCCTTCAAGGACTGCAACAAGCTTCAGACGGTGACGCTGCCTGAGGGCCTTGTGACGCTTTCCAGCGCTGCCTTCCAACGTGCTGAGGGGCTGTCCGGCATGCTGGTGCTGCCCACTACGCTGACGGGGCTGAATGGCTATACCTTCAGCCGCTGTGATGATCTGAGCGGCATTGTGATCCAGAGCGACCTGGTGCTGGGGGATGCGGACATGAGCTGCAGCTCCCTAGAGCTGCTTTACATCCGGGAGGGTGCAGCGGTGACCTTTGGCAGCAAGTCCACCTTTGAGGCAGGGCTGAAGGTCGCAATTATTCCGGCGTCTGTTACCTCCATCCATGAGGATGCCTTTGCCGCCTGCAACAAGCTGGTCATTGTGACCCCCGCGGGCTCCTATGCGGAGCAGTATGCGCGGGAGCACTGGATCGTCTGCAACACGCAGGATTACGATCAGTATGTTGCGGAGTACGAGGCGCTGCTGGCCCAATAATCCAAATAAGGGAAGCGGAGCTGTCCATCGCCGGGCAGCTCCGCTTTGTCGATTTCTTTGTAACGCTTCTTACAGCAGCGTCCTGCGCAGCTCCTCGCCGGAGAGGGGGCTGAAGTACGCCGGGGGCACGTCGAAGATGGTCTTGCAGCCCTTCATGCCTTCCTTCGCCATGCGGGCCACCGCGCGGGCGCAGCAGACCAGTACGCAGGCGGTGAACTCCGGGTTGGAGCCCAGACGCAGGCTGTACTCGATCATCTGCTGCGTTTCGCCGTTCACGCCCGTCACGCCGGTGCGCAGCACGAAGCCGCCGTGGGGCAGGGCCGCGTGGTCGCGCTTCATTTCTTTGGCAGTGATGAAGGTGACGGTGGTGTCGTACTCGGCGAAGTAGTTGGGCATGGTGACGATCTCCCGCTCAATGCGGGCCTTGTCCGCGCCCTCCGCCGCCACGACGAAGCATTCGCGGGTGTGCTTCTGGCGCGTGGTCAACTCAGGGTTTTCCCCTGCGCGGACGCTCTCCAGCGCAGATTCGACGGGCACGGTGTACTGCCGGGCGTCCACCACGCCCTCGATGCGGCGGATGGCGTCCGAGTGCCCCTGGCTCACACCCCGGCCCCAGAAGGTGTAGTCGCGGCCCTCCGGCAGGATGCAGTTGCCCAGCAGGCGCTGCAGGCTGAACATGCCCGGATCCCATCCGGCGGAGATCAGCGCCACATGGCCGCCTTCCTGCGCAGCGGCGTCCACGGCGGCAAAATGCTCCGGAATCCTGGCGTGGGTGTCGAAGCTGTCCACAATGTTGACCAGCCTTGCGCCGGCGGGGCTCTGCACGGGCAGATCCTTCGCGCTGCCGCCGCAGATAATCACCACGTCCAGCTCGTCGGCATGGGCGGCCAGGTCGTCGGCGTGATAAACAGGCACGCCGGGGGTGAGGGTCTTGAGCGTCTCCGGCGGGCGGCGGGTGAAGAAGGCGGCCAGCTGCATGTCCGGGTTCTGCCGGACGGCCAGCTCAACGCCCCGGCCCAGGTTGCCGTAGCCATAAATGCCAATGCGGGTCTGCGTCATGGAAAATCCCCCTTGTTTTGTCGGGATAATGCGTTCCAATGACAGTTTACCACGTTTTGCGCCGTCCACACAAGCATTTTTTCCCGTGTGCGGAAAAAATACATTGGCCTCCTGCGCCCTGATATGCGCCTCCTTCGCTTGACGGCGTATGTCAGCCGTGGAAAGCCCTTGCCAACTGCCGCCATATCCGCTATAATAAGGGATGGAACTTCCCACTTCGAACCAAACAGAAGGAGACGATACACATGGCAATGAATCTGAAGCTGACGGGCCTCAACGGCTTTGTCGCCCCCGCTGAACTGACGAACATGGCCGCAATGACCAAGGCTGCCAACGACGTGCTGCTGGCCCGCACCGGCGCCGGCAACGACTTCCTGGGCTGGCTGGATCTGCCCGTCAATTATGACAAGGACGAGTTTGCCCGCATCCAGAAGGCGGCCAAGAAGATTCAGGGCGAGAGCGAGGTGCTGGTGGTCATCGGCATCGGCGGCTCCTACCTGGGTGCCCGCGCGGCCATCGAGTTTGTCAACGGCCAGATGTACAACGGCGTCCGGCCCGAGGGCATCCCGGAGATCTACTTCGCCGGCAACAACATCTCCTCTTCCTACCTGAACGATATCATCAGGATCATCGGCAACCGTGACTTCTCCGTCAACATCATCTCCAAGTCCGGCACCACCACCGAGCCTGCCATCGCCTTCCGCGTCTTCAAGAAGCTGCTGGAGGAGAAGTACGGCAAGGAGGGCGCCAAGACCCGCATCTACGCCACCACCGACAAGGCCCGCGGGGCTCTGAAGAACCTTTCCGACGCTGAGGGCTACGAGACCTTCGTCGTGCCGGATGACGTGGGCGGCCGCTTCTCCGTGCTGACCGCTGTGGGCCTGCTGCCCATCGCTGCCGCCGGCATCGACATTGAGGCCATGATGAAGGGCGCTGCCGAGGCCCGCGAGATCTGCAAGGACGGCGACATGGAGTCCAACCCCTCCATGAAGTACGCGGCCATCCGCAACATCCTGTTCAACAAGGGCAAGGCCACCGAGATCCTGGTGAACTACGAGCCCGCCCTGACCATGATGGGCGAGTGGTTCAAGCAGCTCTTCGCCGAGTCCGAGGGCAAGGACAAGAAGGGCATTTTCCCCACCGCCGCCAACTTCTCCACCGACCTGCACTCCATCGGCCAGTTCATCCAGGACGGCACCCGCAACCTGTTTGAGACCGTCATCTGGGTCAAGGAGCCCCGCAGCGAGGCCTTCATCGAGGAGGCTGCCGAGGACATCGACGGCCTGAACTACCTGGCCGGCAAGTCCGTGCAGTTCGTCAA
>JAFXDB010000108.1 GCA_017516305.1 Clostridia bacterium
GCCCTTCGTGAAGATCTCCGCCCAGCCCAACAAGGGCGAGAAGTGGCACGGCGTTTGGGGTGAGCGCTTCGTCTGGGAGGGCAATGAGGGCGACCCGATGTACGTCTCCGTCGCCACCAACCAGCCCGAGGCGGAGCTGTTCCTGAACGGCGTATCCCTGGGCAAGAAGGAAATCAGCCTGGACACCGAATGCCGCGCCACCTGGGAGGTGCCCTATGCGGCGGGCGAATTGAAGGCCGTGGCTGGCGAAGCGCAGGATACCCTGTGCACCACCGGCAAGGCTGCGGCTATCCGGCTGCTGCCCGACAAGACCGCCTTCAAGGCGGACGGCCTGGACGTGATCCAAGTCGAGGTGGAGCTGCACGACGCGGAGGGCTGCCAGCCGGGCTCCGGCCGCCTCACTGCGAAGGATGAGGACGTCCGCTACCAGATCGTGGGCGATGCGGTGATCCTGGGCATCGAGAACGGCATCCCCGTCGATCTCACCCCCTACAGCGAGAAGCACCGCTCCACCAAGCAGGGCCGCGCCATCGTGTACCTGCGGGCGGGTACACTACCGGGGGATGTGACGCTGCATGCCTACACTGCCCCCGGTGTTCCCGGCATGTCCGGCCTTAAGGCCAGCATCACTTTCCCCCAGGCATAAAACAGACCGGCTCCCTCAGGGGGCCGGCCTTTTTTGCGTTCATCGTCCGCATTCCGCCATTTGCCATTGCGCACCACGCGGAATGTATGCTATAATAAATAAGTTAGCAGTTCATCCCGATACGAAAGGACGAAACCCATGCTGAAACGCATTCTCTGTCTGCTGGCAGGTTTGATGATGCTCCTCCCCGCTGCATTGGCTGAAGCTCCCGCTGCCGAGCCCGGCGCCTTCCCCGTTTTGAATGAAGACGGCTTCCTGGATGTGGGCGAGTTCGTTTACAGCAACCCCGAAGCCGGCGTGTGGCGCTATGTGGACGACAGCCTCAAGGTGGAGATTTACCGCCGCACCGGCAAGAATCAGAAGGGCAACAACGCCGTCTGGTACGAGGCCGAGGTCTGGAGCCGGGGCGACGAGGCCTGGCAGATCTTCACCAATGTGCCCGGCAAGCATATGTCCTCCGCGGATGGGCCGCACGTTGTCGCCCGGAAAAACCATACCGTCCTGGCCATCAACACCGACTATGCCCAGAGCCGCTACGCCAACCGCAAAAACGATAGCCGTATCGGCATTGTCATGCGCAACGGGAAGGCATTTTCCAGCGCTACACTGAAGTCCACATCCAAGAAGTGGCCGCCGCTGGATGTTCTGGCCCTCTACCCTGACGGCAACATGGAGGTCTACACCTCCGATGAGCATACCCTTGAGGATTATCAGGCCATGGGCGTGCAGACCACGCTGGCCTTTGGTCCCTACCTCATCCGGGACGGCGTCCGCAACGATGCAGATGCGTCCAGCATGAGCATCTACAACAATCCGCGCACTGCCATCGGCATGATCGAGAAGGGGCATACCTTCGTCATCATGGTGGAAGGCCGCGTGAAGAACAGCGTCGGCTCCGACCTGACCTTCCTGGCAGATCGCATGGCTGAGAAGGGCTGCACCATGGCTTTCAACCTGGATGGCGGCCGTACCGCCTGCATCCTCTTCATGGGCGAACAGCTCAACGCCGTCGAAAAGGGCGGTTATGCCCGTTCCACCACGGAGATCCTTGGCATCGGCGTCAGCGAGCTCGTACCGGATCACACGGAAAAGTAATGCATATGCCAGCCTGCCGCCATGCAGGCTGGTTTTTCGATAACGGCAGACAAAAGGCCTCCCCGCCAGATTGACGGGGAGGTCTGCCTGTTCATCAGTAAAGGCTGCGCTCCATCACGAAGCCCAGACGGGTGCCACCGCTGCTCAGGGTAAATTTCAGGGTATTGCCGCTCTTTTCCAGGGTAACGTACCAGCCATCGGCATCCACAAAGTACACGCTGCTGCCGACCATGATCAGCCGCAGCGGGATCACTGCATTGTCGCTCGTCAGGGCTGCGTAGCCATCCTCATAAATGGTCATCCTGATATTGCCCAGCTCCGCGACATTGACCTTGACGCCATCCAAGGTGGCGCCCTTCAGGGTGTAATTGCCGACATAGGAGTTCAAGCTGTAAGGAAGGCGCTCGGGAGTCGCCTTGCGCATACGCACATCCAGCTTGGTGGAGCCGCCGTTGGTAAGATCAATGTGGATGCGGCCCT
This sequence comes from Clostridia bacterium, assembly GCA_017516305.1. GTDB lineage: Bacteria > Bacillota > Clostridia > Christensenellales > Aristaeellaceae > UBA11524. The sequence continues at coordinate 2,222 of JAFXDB010000108.1, forward strand.
GGGAATCGTAGCTCATCGGAATGGATTCATCCGAATCCTCCAGGTAGTAGTTGCCGCCGTAGCTCCTGATGTGGCCAGCCATCATCTCATCGTCCAGCACCAGGATGCAAATGCCATCCTCATGGATCACGGCATGCATTTCAAAGCCCAGATAGTTTGCGCCGACGGTATAGCCGCCCACAGCAACATTCTGCACCTCCCAGTAGCCGACGAGCTTGTTGATGCCCGACGCCTGAGCCCCCACCGTCGTCATTGCAATGCACATTGCAACAACCAGTACCATTGCCAGTAATTTCTTCATTGAGATATCCACCTTTCATATGAGCCTCAGCTCATTATTTCCACATGAAAGGACCACGCAACAATGCACCTCGCCCATCACGAAGCGCATATCCTGCTGCCCGAAGCTTCTTCTTTTCCTCTGCACGAGCACACCTTATCCTATTGCTTATAATTCTTCATGTAATTCGATTTTCCTGCCAAATTATGTCATTTTTCATCAACAAAAAACGCCGCATCCTCACAGATGCAGCGAGTATTTGTTTATTCCTCCAGCGGGTTCCAGTAGCCCTTCACATAGCACCACAGGAACAGGCCGAACAGCAGCAGATTATGAGCAATCATGCATGCCCAGGCAGACACCAGTCCCATACCGAGAAGACCGGTGCAGATCCAGGTGCCGACGATCCGTACCAGCCACATGCCCGCCACGTTGAAGATGAAGGGCAGCTTCGTGCGGCCCACGCCCTGCATCATGCCCTCCACAATGATGGAAAAGCCATAAAAGGGCTCGGAGACGGCCACCATCCGCAGCACCGTGACGCCCAGGACAATGACTGCCGCATCCGCCGAGAAAAGGCGCACCAGGGGCGGCGCCAGCAGGAACAGCGCGCTGCCGGAGACGAGCATCAGGCCGATCTCAATGGGGATGAACATGCTGGCCAGCTGCCGCATCCGCTTGGGATCCTTCGCGCCATAGGCGTTTCCGGCAAGGGTTGCTGCAGCGGTCTGCATGCCGTATCCGGGAATGTAGAACAGGCTTTCCACGGTGTTGGCCACCGTATGCGCCGAGGTTGCCACCTCGCCCAGGGCGTTGATCATTGCTGCAAAGGCCACATAGCCCAGGGAGGTGCCGAAGCGCTGGAACATATTGGGGATAGCCACCTTCACCGTGGGCTTCAGGATGCTCATATCCGGTCGGAAGCGCTGTCCGCGGGGCGATACCATCGGATGCCTCCACAGCACCACGGTGATGTAAACACCGCCCACCGCCATGGCAATGGCGCTGGCAACCGCCGCGCCTACAACCCCCATCCCTGCGCCAGGCATGGTGAAGGTCCGTCCCAGCACCGTCAGCGGGCGGGTCTCGTAGATCAGCAGGAAGTTCAGCACCACGTTGATGATGTTGACCCACAAGCCGATCTTCATGGGCGTGCGGGTATCGCCGGCGGCTCGCAGAACCGTGCCAAAGATGATCGTCGCCGCACGGAA
>JAFXDB010000109.1 GCA_017516305.1 Clostridia bacterium
CTTTGCAGAAGGCATGCTGGGCAACGGCATCGCCATCGAGCCTGCTGAGGGCAAGGTCTATGCTCCCTGTGATGCTACCGTCGATATGATGTTCACCACCGGCCATGCTGTGAGCCTGGTGGCAGACTTCGGCGCAGAGATCCTGATCCACGTGGGCCTGGAAACCGTCGGCCTGGAGGGCAAGCCCTTTACCGTCCATGTGAAGGACGGCGATAAGGTCAAGAAGGGCCAGCTGCTGATCGAAGCAGACCTGGACGCCATCAAGGCAGCCGGTCTGCCCATCATCACCCCCATGGTGATCTGCAACACGGATGCTTACACCACCTTCAACACCCATGTGGGCAAGAATGTCACCAACGCCGACGTGGTCATCGAGCTGGCGAAGTAAGGAGCGGCCTATGAAGAAAGGTATTGGTTTGCCGGTATTCCCCGGCGTAGCCATTGGCCCTGCGGTGGTGTACCGCAAGGCGCAGCGCACGCTGCCCATTCCTTCCGGTGATCCGGCGGTGGAAAAGGCGAAGTTCAATGCTGCGCTGGAAACTGCCCGTGAGCAGCTGACCGCCCTGTTTGAAAAGGCAAAGGTCGAAATCGGCGAGGAGCAGGCCGCCATTGTGGAAGTGCAGCTGCTGATGCTGGACGACCTGGACTATCTGGACGGCGTGAACCTGGCCATCGAGGGCGGCGCCGCTGCCGCCATTGCAGCCCTGGACACCGGCGAGGAATTCGCGCAGGTATTCGCCGCCATGGACGATGAATACATGAATGCCCGCAGCGCCGATATCCGGGATATGTCCCACCGGCTGTACGATATTCTTTGCGGCAACACCGGCTTCCAGCTGCCGGAAGGCTCCTTCCTGCTGGTGGCCGAGGATCTTGCCCCCAGCGAGACCATACAGCTCCCCCGCGAGCGGATCATGGCCTTCATTACCCGGCAGGGTTCTTCCTCCAGCCACACGGCCATCCTGGCCAGAACGCTGAACATCCCCTCCCTGGTGCAGTCGGACATCGCCCTGGAAACCGCCGATGAGTGCCAGATCCTTGCGGTGGACGGCTTTACCGGCACCTGGTATGCCGACCCGGACGAGGAGACCCTGGCCATGCTGAGAGCCAAGCAGGCCGAGGCCGCTGCCGCCCGCAATGCCCTGGAGCAGTACCGCGGCAAGGAGAGCGTTACCCGCTCCGGCAAAAAGGTGCTGCTGGTGGCCAACATCGGCTGCCCCGAGGATGCGGTGGATGCCCTGAAGGCCGATGCCGAGGGCGTTGGCCTGATGCGCAGCGAGTTCCTCTACCTGGGGCGCAATTCCCTCCCCACCGAGGATGAGCTGTTCGAGGCCTACAAGCAGGTAGCCGAAACCATGGCCCACCGGCCCGTGGTGATCCGCACGCTGGACATCGGCGCTGACAAGCAGGTGAGTTACCTGGGCCTGGAAGCCGAGGAGAACCCGGCGCTGGGCCTGCGCGGCCTGCGCATTTGCCTCACCAACGAGGAAATCTTCCGTCCCCAGCTGCGCGCCATCTACCGCGCCTCTGCCTACGGCAATCTGCACATGATGTTCCCCATGGTTGCCTCCGTGTGGGAGCTGAAGGCTGCCAAGGCGCTGTGTGCCAGGGTACGCAAGGAGCTGGAGGACGAGGGCTATCCCACCAAGGATGTCCCCATCGGCGTGATGGTGGAGACCCCCGCTGCCGCTGTGCTGGCCAACGAGCTGGCCAAGGAGGCCGCCTTCTTCTCCGTTGGCACCAACGACCTGACCCAGTACACCCTGGCCGTTGATCGCCAGAATGCCAAGCTGGGCGAATTTTACGATCCCTACCATCCCGCGCTGCTGGCGCTGATGGCGCACATCGCCAAGGCTGCCAACGACAATGGCATCTGGGCGGGCATCTGCGGCGAATTGGGCGCTGACCCCAAGCTGCAGGAGAAGTTCATCGAAATGGGCTACACCGAGCTGAGCATGGCCGCCGGCCGCATCCTGGAATCCAGGAAGCTGGTTTGCGAGTCCGATGTTTAACAACATGATCAAAATCACGAAAGTGAGGTAGATACCAATGAAAGAAATCAAGCACGTGATCAACGATCCCCTGGGTATGCACGCCCGTCCCGCCGGTATGCTGGTGAAGGCTGTTGCTCCCTTTGCTTCCACCATCACCGTTACCGCCCCCACCGGCACCGCCGATGCCAAGCGCCTCATGGCGCTGATGCGCCTGGCCGCCAAGCAGGGCATGGAACTGACCATTACCATCGAGGGTGCTGACGAAGAGAAGGCCGCTGCCGAGCTGCAGGCTTTCCTCACCGCCAACCTGTAACATTACATAGGTCATCCTGGTCGTCGTGGGCCGACGACCTAATGATAGGGAAAAAGAAATACAAGGAGGATCATCGCTATGATGAAACATCTGCAGAAGCTGGGCAAGGCCATGATGCTGCCCGTTGCTGCGCTTCCGATTTGTGGTATCCTGATGGGCCTGGGCTATGCTCTGGCTCCCGCCGCCATGGGCGCTGCCGGTGCTACCACTGGTTTTGCTTACGTTCTGGGCGTCTTCCTGATCAAGGCTGGCGCTGCCCTGATCGACCACATGGCGATCCTGTTCGCCATCGGCGTTGGCGTTGGCCTGACCAAGGACAACGACGGCACCGCCGGCCTGGCCGGTATGGTTTCCTACCTGATGATGACCACCCTGCTGGCTCCCGGCACCGTGAGCACCATCGCTCCCTTCATGATGAACGAGATCAATGAGATCGCTTACGCCAAGACTGCTAACAATGCCTTCATCGGCATCCTGGGCGGCATCATCGGCGGCGTTTGCTACAATAAGTTCAAGGGCACCAAGCTGCCTGACTTCCTGGCCTTCTTCTCCGGCAAGCGCGCCGTGGCCATCGTGACCGCCGTGGTCTCCATCGTGGTCTCCGCGATCCTGCTGTTCGTGTGGCCCATCATCTTCCGCGGCCTGTACGAGATCGGCC
>JAFXDB010000110.1 GCA_017516305.1 Clostridia bacterium
AGGATCAAACTCTTGCGTTTAATCCTTTTATCTCTACCAGTTTCCTGGCAAGATGCAAACTCATTCGGAATTACTGTCTCTTGTTTGCGTTATTCTTGTTCTGTATCGTTTTCAAGGTTCAGTGCCCGCCCGCCGCGGCCTCCCGCGTGAGCAAGCTTGTTTATATTATCACCGTCAAACCGAAAAGTCAACACCTTTTTTTCAAGTTTTTTAACTTTTTGAAAACTTTTTCATTTTCCCGAACATTCATCCTCGGCAAATCCGGATTCGTTCCAGATTTCAGCCTCGCCAGTCAGCGTCATGCGCGTCCACCGTTCGTCTCTCCGGCGTCCAGCACGCGCTCCACCACGGCGCCCCCCAGGCATTTGTCCCCCTGATAAAGCACCGCGCTCTGTCCGGGCGTCACCGCCCGTTGGGGTTCCAGCGCACGGATGAGCAGCTTTCCGTCCGCCTGCAGGGTCGCCTCCACCGGCGTGTCTACCTGGCGGTAACGGTATTTGCAGGTGCATTGCAGCGTTTCGCCCACACCGATGGGCGCATCGCCCACCCAGGTCACCCCTACGGCCAGGCTCAGGGTGGAGTACAGCATCGGATGATCCTCTCCCTGGGCCACCAGGAGGCGATTGCGCTGCAGATCCTTGCCGATGACGAACCAGCTGCGCCCGTCGCCCATGCCGCCGATGCCAAGGCCCCGGCGCTGGCCCAGCGTATAGTACATCAGCCCGTCATGGCGGCCGACCACCTTCCCGTCCGGCGCGACCATATCGCCCGGCTGGGCAGGCAGAAACTCCTGCAGGAACTTTTTGAAGCGGCGCTCGCCGATGAAGCACACGCCGGTGGAATCCTTTTTCTTACTATTGATCAGGCCGTGCTGCTCGGCGATGGTGCGCACCTGCGCCTTGGTCATGTGGCCGACGGGGAACATGGCCTTCTTCAGCTGGTCAGCGTGCAGCATATAAAGGAAGTAACTCTGATCCTTATTGCCGTCCGCGCCGCGCAGGAGGTCGCCGTTTTCGTTCGTCTGCACAAAATGACCCGTTGCCATGCGGGACGCGCCCAGCTGCATGGCGAAGTCCAGGAACGCCTTGAACTTAATCTCCCGGTTGCACAGCACGTCCGGGTTGGGCGTACGGCCCGCGCGGTATTCATCCAGGAAGTAGCTGAACACCCGATCCCAGTACTCCTGGGCGAAGTTGACGGCATAATAGGGGATGCCGATGGTCTCGCAGACCTCGCGGACGTCCTGCCAGTCCTCCTCGGCAGTGCAGACGCCGTTTTCGTCATCCTCCTCCCAGTTCTTCATGAACACGCCGATGACGTCATACCCCTGCTGCTTGAGCAAAAGGGCCGCCACGGAGGAATCCACGCCGCCGGACATGCCCACCACAATGCGTTCCGCCATTTACTCCGCCTCCATCAGCCGCGCCAGGACGCGCTGCGCCACTTCCCTGCCGATCTCCTCCGGGGTACGGGTGGCGTCCACGACGATGAACCGCTCCGGATCGCGGGCGATCAGCTCCCGGTAGCCCGCTTCCGTCCGGGCATGGAAGGAATCTCCCGCCAGCTCCATCCGGTCCAGCTCCGTGGCCGCCGCCCGGCGCGCCATTGAAGTCTCATGGTCAACATCCAGGTAAACGGTGGCCATGGGCATGGTGCCGTCCACTGCAGGGGCGTTGATATCCAGCACCCGCTGTACGCCCAGCTGACGTCCGCCGCCCTGGTAAGCCACGGAGGAATCCACAAAGCGGTCGCACAGCAGCACCTTGCCCGCCTCCACCGCAGGACGGATGACCTGGCGGACATGCTGGGCGCGGGAGGCCGCATAGAGCAGTGCCTCGGTCACATCGTCCATTTCTTCATGATTCTTGTCCAGAATGATGTCCCGCAGCTTCTCGCTGATGGGGCAGCCGCCAGGCTCGCGGGTAAGCTGCAGCTCAAAACCGAAGCGCTCAATCACGTCCGTCAGCAGGCGAATCTGCGTCCCCTTGCCGCTGCCATCCAGCCCCTCGATGGACAGGAACGCCCCCTTGGGAGCCGCCGCACCGGGACAGAGGAAGTCGATCACATCCTGCACCGTGGCGCAGTACTGCGTGCAGCCGGCCTGGCGCAGCTCCTCCTCGGAGCCGTAGCCGTAGCCCACGCCGATGGACTTCACCCCCGCACCAATGGCGCCCTCAATGTCAAACTTACGATCGCCGATCATCCAGATATCATCAATTGACGCGTCCCAGCCCTCGGGCAGGGCGTCGCAGATCAGCTCGATCTTGCCCGGACGATGGTCACCCACCGGGCCGCAGAGCTTCTCCACGAACTTGTCCAGGCCGAAATGGGCCACGACGCGCTCGGAGGTCTTCTGCGGCTTGCCCGTGGCGATGCCGATGTACCAGCCCTCCTGCTTCAGCGTCCGCAGCAGGCGGCGGATGCCGGGGTACACCCGGTTTTCAAACAGGCCGTGGACATTGTAGTACTCGCGGTAGGTCATGGTGGCCGTCTCAGCCATGGCCTCGTCCATCCCCATGTACTCGCGGAAGGAGAACCCCAGCGGCGGGCCGATGAACTTGCGCAGCGTCGCCGCGTCCGGCTCCGGGAAGCCCAGCTTCTCCGCCGCATACCTTACGCCGTTCCAGATGCCCTCCTCGGACTGGGTCAGCGTGCCGTCCAGGTCAAAAATCGCACATTTACGCATGGCCGCGTATCTCCTTCCGCGCCGGAGCGCTCACGAATTGTTATCTGTGGGATATTCGCGCTGCCCTGCCGGTTTTCCTTCCGAGCAGGGCAGCAAGTTTATTCAGTTCCCGGCTTCGTACAGGAAATGCGCCATGTCGTCGATCACGTCGCGCAGCTCCAATTGCGCCAGCCAGTGAGCCGGAATGCCGTCCATGCCCAGCCACGCGCCCAGGATATTCCCGGCGATGGCCCCGGTGGAGTCACTGTCGCCATCATGGGTGACAGCAGCGGACAGGCAATCCGCCATGCTGCTGCGAAAGCGCAGAACGCAATAGACGGCGATGGCCAGCGCCTCATCGCCGACCCAGCCCTGGCCCAGCTCTGCGATGGCCTCATGAGCAGGCGTATCCGAGGCGGAAAGCGCCACAGCCCGCTCCATCAGGCGGATAAACTCTGCCGTCTGCGGCAGGAAACCGAAAAGCTTCTGCATCCGCGCCAGACTGCTTTTTACGACGCCCTCCAGGGTGAGTCCGCAGTCCTCCACAATGAGATGCACCATGTCCGCCAGCATCGCCGCAGGCACGAAGCCCAGCGTATGCCCGTGGGTGATGGCCGCCGCCTGCGCGCCCTGGATGGCGTATGCATCCTCCGGATCGGGCGTGTTCACCATTTTCAGCAGCCCGCAGGGAGCCACGCGCATCACGCCGCCGCAGCCCTTGCTGTGGTTGACGGGCTCCTCCAGGGTACCCATATCGCCGCTGCCCAGGGCGGAAAGGCAGGTGTTGCCCGGCGCCCGGCGGGCATGGAGCGTCTCCACCTTCATCAGCCCGCTATCCCGGCCAAAGACGCCGCCCTTCGCGCGGGGCATCTGCGTCCGGTACCAGTCCAGGTAGCTCTGATACACGCATGCAGGCATGGGCATCCGGTGCTTCAGGCCCATCAGCATCCCCTCGGCGGTAAAGAGGGTCATCTGGGTATCGTCCGTGATATGCCCGGACATGGTGCGCACACCTGCCGGGCCGTATTCCTGCAGCATCTGGCTGCGGGACATGAACTCCACATCGTTGCCCAGCTGATCGCCGATGGCCCCGGCCAGCAGGCATGCACGGTAACGGTCAAGCTTCTCCATTCGTCATCTCTCCTTTGGAAGATATTATATCAGAAAGCGCCGCCGATGGCAAATCCTGATGTCCCCTCAACGTGTACATACCTTCTTTTTCTCTTGTCCGCGGCAGCAAACCATGCTATAATGAGAATCACCATTCTCCCTGCAAAGGAGCGGATCATATGAATATGCTCGAAATCATCACCAAGAAGAAGCTGGGCCAGGCCCTGACCCGTGAGGAGATCACCCATTTCACCCGGGGCGCCGCCGACGGCTCCATTCCCGATTATCAGCTGGCCGCGCTGCTGATGGCCATCCGCCTCAACGGCATGACCGCCCGGGAGACTACCGACCTCACCCTGGCCATGCGCGACTCCGGCGATGTGTGCGACCTGTCCGCCATCCCCGGTATCAAGGTGGACAAGCACTCCACCGGCGGCGTGGGCGACACCACCACCCTGGTCCTGGCGCCCCTGGTGGCGGCCTGCGGCGTGCCGGTGGCCAAAATGAGCGGCCGCGGCCTGGGCCACACCGGCGGTACGCTGGACAAGATGGAGTCCATTGCCGGCCTGACCGTTTCCCTCACCGAGAAGCAGTTCGTCGATCAGGTGAACGCCATTGGCCTGGCCGTCATCGGGCAGACCGCATCCCTGGCCCCGGCGGACAAGACCCTCTATGCCCTGCGCGACGTGACGGCCACGGTGGACAGCCTGCCGCTGATCGCCTCCTCGATTATGAGCAAGAAGCTGGCCTCCGGCGCAGACGCCATTGTCCTGGACGTGAAGACCGGCTCCGGCGCGCTGATGGAGACGGTGGAGGACGCCATCGGCCTGGCGAAGGCCATGGCGGAGATCGGCCAGCTGGCCGGGAAGCCCGTGCGGGCCATCGTCACCGGCATGGGTCAGCCCCTGGGCACCCACATCGGCAACGCCCTGGAGGTCAAGGAGGCCATCGACGTGCTCTCCGGCCGCGTCAGGGGCGACCTGCTGGAGGTGGCGCTGCTGCTGGGCAGCCACATGCTGGTGGTGGGCGGCAAGACGGAGGACACCGACGCCGCCCGCGCAATGCTGGTCGCCGCACTGGACTCCGGCGCAGGCCTGGAGAAGCTCCGCGCCATGATCACCGCCCAGGGTGGCGACGCCACCTGCGTGGACGATGTGATGAAGCTGCCCCAGCCCGCCCTCATCAGGGAAGTGAAAGTGGGCCGTACCGGCTATATCACCGCCATGGACACCGAAGCCTTGGGCTACGCCGCCCAGGCCATGGGCGCCGGCCGCGTGCAGAAGACCGACGTGATCGACCCCGCCGTGGGCTACATCCTGCCCGTACGCATCGGCGACGCCGTCACGGCGGACACGACCCTGTGCACCCTCTACGCCCGCAATGAGGCCGACGCCATCAAGGCCGAAGCCGCCATCCGCACCGCCATCACCATCGGCGACAAACCCGTGACCCGCCCCCCGCTGTGCTACGCCGTCGTCACCGCCAAAGGCGTAGAGACACTCAATTAAGAATTAAGAATTCAATTTACCGTGTCAGGAGGCCGCTTATGAATGTCCGTCAGGCCCTGCAGTCGCAACTTTCGCTGCCCGACCACATCCGACTGAACGACGTCGACCTTGACCCCGCCTCCGTCCGCGCCGTCCTCATCAACGAGGTCGTACCCGATGACCCGGCGCAGGATTTCTACGGCGGCGGTGACGGCAGCGAGGCATACCCGTCCACCGTGCTTCCCCTGTTTCAGCAGGCGGGAATCGACGTGCACAGCATCGCCGACATCCTCGCCATGGGCGTCTACATCACCAATGCCGTCAAAACGCCCAAGACAGCCTACGCCATCGACCCCGCCGCCTTCGGGGAAAGCCTCCCCACACTGGAAGCCGAGCTGGCCCTTTTCCCGAATGTGCAGGTCATTCTCCTGTGCGGCGACGTGGCCAAGAAGATGTACAACCGCATCGCCCGGAAGACGACGAAGAAGAACGTCATCCCCTCCGGTGCGACATACAAGCTGCGCGCCGCAGAATACCATCACGGCAGCATCCGCGTCATCCCCTCCTACATCATCACCGGCGGCAATCTCCTCATTGAGAAGTCGAAGGTGCGCATGATCACCGAGGATCTGGCTGCCATGGCCCGCCTCATCCGCTGAACCGCACAAGCCCCGGAGTCCGCGCTGGCTCCGGGGCTTGCCTTCATTCCTTTGCTTCTTCACGTTTTCTTGGGGAATATGAATGGGTACAGGGAGGTGTTCTCTTCCCAGCTTTGCGGCTGCATCGAAGCCTCGAAGGGGAAGATGCGGCGTCTTTGCGGAGGGTTGCGCCCTCTTTCTTATTCATACAAGCAACCCTCCGCACCGTCGCCGCCCCGATATGCAGCCGCCTTTCCAACGCCTTGGGGGCAGGAGGGGGACGGGGGGAAATCGCTGTTCGATTTCCCCCAGCGCCTTTGCGCCGCTTTCGGCGGGCGAAAGCGGCTTCCCGCTTGC
>JAFXDB010000111.1 GCA_017516305.1 Clostridia bacterium
ACAAGAAAGCCAGATCCTTGCCAATTTGATGCATCATGCGCTGGAGCATTTCCAGGCGTTCCAGCTTTTCATTCGCCTGCTGCATATTGGACACCAGGGTGCCAAAGGCATAGAGCATGACCGTGCCGAACCAGCCCATAACCGGACCGATCAGCATCACCAGCAAACCGCCCCAAAGGCCATTCACCAGTAGGCCAATGCCTGCCACTATGCTGGCGCCAACCACGATGCAGCAAAAAACCGTAGCCATTTTCTGCAGCGTTTTTCCCACATTTTCGCCGTACATCACAGATTCCTCCTTTGTATGGATTTCTTCCATGATAGCACGGGCATTCTTCGCCTGTCAAGAAACGCAAAATGCGGCTTATTCCGCCGTTTCCCCATCCTCCTCAAAGACGAGAATATCCCCCGGCTGGCATTTGAGCGCCCGGCAGATGGCCTCCAGGGTAGACATGCGCACGGCTTTGGCGTGGCCGTTTTTGAGGATGGAGAGGTTCGCCATGGTGATGCCCACCTTCTGGCTCAGCTCCGTCAGGGACATCTTGCGCCGGGCCATCATCACGTCCAGATCCACACGAATCATTGTTCAGAGCCTCCTTGACCGTCCACAGAAGTCATACGATGATTATACCACATCCGCCTGCTCCTCTTCAAGGGCCATGGCGTTTTTCAGCAGCCGGCTGAGGATGAAGGCCAGCATCCCCACCGTCAGGAAGGTACCGGGCAGGATGACGGCCTCGATGACAAGGTAGATGTCCGGCGCGGCGATGAGCCTGGGCAGCGCCCGCAGGCACATGACGCCCGCAATGGCGCACACGCTGCTGCCGATGACATGCAGGCTGCGCCCGTTCTCCCGGGTGAAGGCCGTATCCGCCTTCATCAGCCGCCCGCACATGCCATAAAAGGCCCCCCAGGCGATGCACCACAGGCCGCAGTTGATCAGCGACGTCACCACATAGCCCACGCCGGTGGGCGCAGCTCCGTCATCGAGGGAGAAGGACGGCAGCACGCCGCACACCACGCTCAGCCACACGCCCGCCGCAATGGCCAGCGCCGACACCACCCGCAGCGCGCCAAAGAGGAACGCCGGGGAATCAAGCCACTTTTTCATCTGCATTCGCCCTCCTCACACCGTCAGGTCGGACTCCATTTGAAGGGCCTCCGCGCGCTTCATCAGCACCTGGATGGCCCGCACCATCAGCGCCGCCGCCCAGCAGACAAAGCTCGGCAGCAACCCCCATACGGGCGAGGAGATCCCGCGCATGCCCGCCAGCAGCCAGTCCATCAGCGGACTGCCCGCCGCCAGCAGCAGCACGCCGCCGATGAAAAACGCCAGCGCAATGCGCCCCAGGGCGCGGACGTTCTTCGCCGTAAATGCCGTTTCCTTCCGCACCCGCCCGCACATCAGCACAAACTCCAGCAGCAGCCATAGAAGGCAAGCGCCGGTGCCCGCCCCTGCCGCCGCCTGCAGAAGCAGCAGCGGCAACGGCACGTCCAGCAGATGCATCTGCGCCATTATCACATAATTGGGTACGGCCACCAGCGCCGCGTCAACCGTCAGCAGCGCCAGGATGCCAATGGCGCATACGCCCATCCCCAGCACCAGGGAAATCAGCCCCCGGGGGCGCTCATGCTTCCTGCTCATGCTTCATTTCCTCCGTTTCCCTTTGCTTGCGTTCCAGCGCCCACCACAGGCCGTTCAACGCCAGTACCGCCAGCACATCAATCAGCTGGATGACCGCCAGCTCCGCACCCCAGCTGCTCATCAGCGCGCCGCCCATGCTGCAGGCCGCCGTCAACAGGGCCGCATAGGCCGCCGCGCAGACCGCAAAGGCCCACGGTTTCCACCACTTTTTCATCAGCCGCAGGATGCTCAGCGCCGTAATCCCGTAGCCGAACAGCGCCGCGCCCTCCTCGCACAGAATATACCCCATGCGCCCCGGCAGCCCCGTGGGCGAACCGAACAGCGCATACAGCGTCACCAGCCAGTAAGCCGCCGCGCAGGTACCCCCGGCGCACAGCACAGCCAGCGTCCAGCGAGTCAGCCGCAGGGGCCATTTCTCCCGCACGGCGGACAGCGGCGGCGCGGGTTCCTCCTGCTGGCCCCGGGTGAGCAGCAAAAGAAGCCCGTTCAGCGCCAGTACCGCCGACGTACCCATCGCCGGGAGCATCACCAGCCCGATGACCACACCAGCCTTGGGGTCATTCATCCCCAGGATGACCAGCGCCACCGTCAGCCCGGCCATGGCAGCGGACAGCAGCACCCACAGCCACGCCGGTGTTCTCCTCCGCCGCAGCCGCAGCACCGTCACCGTCAGGATCGCCGCCGCGCACAGCAACTGCGCCACAAACAGAATGGTGACGCCGTCGGCATAGCCACACACCAGCGATAAACCAAACACCGCCAGCATTGCCAGCACGGGGAAGGCCGTCAGTCCCACAGCGGCCCACAGGAGCGCCCGCACGACCTTCGTCAGCTTCTCACGCATCTTTTTTCTCCTTTTCCAACCGGCTGAGGATGGCATGCAGCCCTGCCAGCGCCGCAGCGCAGAGCAGCGGCGCAAGTACCATAACAAGCTCCGCTCCGGGGGCGCTCCAGTTCACGCCGCAGAGTGTAGAAACGACCGTCGCCAGGGCTTCGATCGCCAGGAATGAGAACCAGCCCAAGCGTCCCTCAGCCCGGCATGCCGCCAGGATCGTCACGCACAGGAGCGCAGCGGCCTGCAGACCCACCGCCGCCAGGGCTGCCCATTCCCGCGCGTCCAGCAAAAGATCTCCGGCGGTGAGCCACAGGATGCAGAAACCCAGCAGGCACAGCAACACCACCGATACGCCGATGGTCAGCCCGCGAAGAACGCGCACAATGCACATCATTATCATCCGGCCTTCTTTCGCCTAACCTTCCGCAGCCGCCATTCACAAACACTCCACAATCCATGCAGCAGGCACTGTGCCGCCACCACCGCCGCCATCAGCTGCACAATGCAACGGCCCTCGACATCCCATGGAGCCAGGTATACCTGGCTCTCCACCGCGGCCCAAGCCAGTGCGTTCGGAAAGAACCCCCACCAGCGGTACCCATAGCCGCTCAGGCGCAGGGCCGTCGCTAGCAGCAGCAGCCCCCACAGGCTCCAGCTCGCGTTGATCAGCAGCGTATTCAATTCGGGCGACTTTTCCGTCAACAGGCTCGTCACCGATGTGAGCACCAGCATCATCCCCGGCCAGATGCAGATGACCGTGATGATGGTCAGGCTCCACTGCGAAAAACGCAGCAGCCCACCCCATATGCCCGGCTGACGGGGGCCAAAGGGCTCGCGGGGCCCGGAACGTAAATCACTCATACAAAAACGCCCTCCTCTGTTACCACAAGGATAACACAGGAGGGCGCTGTTCGTCAATGTCGATTTGCCGTTTTGCGATAAATTTACAATTCCTTACCAGGGAAGAGCAGCGTCTGGGTCAGGGGCTCGCCGCCAAAGGCGCGCATCAGCCTGGCCTGGGGCTGGCTGGCCGCCATGATGCGGGCCTGCACCGTGTTGACGCCGCAGTTTGCGCACAGGGCCAACGCCCGGCGCAGCAGCCGCTTGCCCATGCCCTGACCGCGGGAAGGCGCGGCCACATAGATGGCCACCAACTCCGGCTCGCGTCCGGGAGCGCCGGAGATGATGCACTCGCCGATAAGCTGGCGCTCCTTCTCATAGAACATGCCCAGGGCCACGAAGACCGGGTTGGCCGCCAGCGCCTGCAGATAGGGCTGGTTCAGATGGGTCAGGCCATTTGCCGCCATACGGGCGATGAGGTCGTTCTGCTGCTGCAGGGTATTGAGGGGAATGCTGGCGTAGGTGTAGCCGAAGGTCTCCTGGCCGCCGTCCTGGGGGACGTACAGGCGCACCAGCTCCTCGGCGTTGCCCACCCGAAGGCCGTTGTGCAGGCAGAAGTTGAGCATGCGGGTGTTCTCGGGCCGTACGTCCGTGTAGACATAGGCCGCCGCGTGGGGATGCTGCTGACGGAGCTGGCGGGCATGGCCCATCAGCGCGCCGTAGAGCATGTACTCCGCCTCCGGGGTGCACTCCATGGTGAAGTAGATGCGCACCGGGCGGTCGGGATAGATGGTGGGCTGATAGAGGTAGACCACATAGCCGCGGCCGCAGCACACGCCCTGGTCGTTGACGATCTCAAACACATCATCCGGATGAATGTTATTCACCGGCGCAGAGGGATGAATGACCTGCATCAGGCAGTCTCCTTTCGGCCATCGGCAATGGCAACGGCGAGCATCATGCCCGTCACAGCCAGGGCGTCAACGGCATAAAGCATGGTGGCGTTCACACCGGGCAGCTTGATCTTGCCGTCCAGGGCGAACTCGGTACAGATAACGATGCCGCAGCCCAGGGCAAAGAGCACCACGCGGATGGTTTCCCAGGCCTTCCAGCCCTGAAGGCGCACCCGACGGATGATGCGGGTCACCAGGATGAAGGCCAGCACCGCGGCAGCAGCGATCATGTTCAGGCACACGAAGCCGAAGCGGATCAGCTCGTCCCCGCGCATGGATTCAAACAGCAGCTGATAGGCGCTGACGATGGCCAGGCCCACCTCCGCCGCGCGTCCGGCAGGCTTGCGCAGCGCCAGCACCACGCCGGCAGCAGCCAGCGCCGCAGCGGCGGCCAGCGCCTCATAGGCATACACGCGCAGCACCGGGTCGCCCCACTCATCCACGTCGGTGAAGGGCAGCATGTTCAGTGCCTCCGCCGCACGGATATTGGCCAGGCCCTGACTGGTCAGGCCCTCGCCGCAGCGGCCGCAGAGCATCACCAGCAGCGCGCCGATAACGACCATATCCAGCATCGGGGCCAGCTTCATCCGGGTCATCTTCGCCGCCAGCACACCGCCCAGCAGGCCGCCCAGGATGGCGCCGTACATCGTGAAGCCGCCCTGCCACAGCTGCAGCGGGAAGCTCCAGTTGCCTGCCAGGTCATTGATGATATAGCTCCAGCGGACGGCGCAGTACATCCAGTGGCCGCCCAGCAGCGCGCCCAGGCCGCAAAGCGCACCTGCCGACGCGCCCGCCTCCATGCGGAGGCCGCGCACCCGCGCCAGCACCGCCATGGCGATGACCGCCAGCACGCTGCCAACGGCCACCCAGACGCCATAGCCCGTGACCATCAGCGGCACAGGCTCATCCCAGACGTCCACAAGGCCCGTATCGAACTTCAGGAAGGCCACCGCCGTGGCTTCTCCCGCCGCAAACTCCTCCGGCGTACCGGCATACTCCAGCAGCAGCGCCGGGGAGGAGGGCACCAGCGCCAGCGCTCCCAGGGCCACCGCCAGGCAGAGCACAAGGGTCAGCGCCGCACCGTACAGTTCCTTCTTCATACTCATTGTTTGATCTCCTGAATGCTTGCTCCGGGTCATCACAAAAACCCATGATGTATTATAGCGCTTTTGGTTCGCCATTGCAATATGCTGCGGAATTTGTTACGTGCCCCCCGTCAGCAGCATCAGCCCCAGGGTCAGCAGGAAGGATATCCCGCCATGCACCGCTTGCCAGAGGATCTGCAGCGCCAGCGGCATGGCGTCCGCCGGGGAAAGCACGGCCCGGTTCTGCGCCAGGATGGCCGCGCCGCCGAAGCCCGTCGCCCCGGCGATGAGCGCTGTCCGCCAGGCCAGGGGCAGCGGCAGCTCCGCCAGGCGCGCAACCCCCGTGGTGACCTCCAGCAGCGACGTCACCGGCAGCGAAAGCCGCGGCAGCTGACGCGAGGCCATGTCCGCCAGCATGCGCCACACCGCCATCGTGCCGCAGACCGTCAGGAGCGTGCGGGCCGTCTGCTCCACCGCCGCCCCCAGAGAAAGGGGCGACGGCGGGTCGGCAGCATCGCCTTTCTCCCCTTCCCTGCCCGGGAAAAGCGCCGCCAGCGCCCCGGCCAGCGCCCCGCCCGCCAGCACGCCCGCCAGCAGCACCGCGCCCGCTCGGGCCGACCTCAGCCACACCCCGCAGGTTCCCAGCAGGAACATGGGGCTCATGGTGGCCGCAGCCACGGTGACGAAGCGCCGCTGCCTTGCCGTCAGTCCGGGCGCCATGGCTGTCAGCCGCGCCCCCGTGGGCGACCCGCCGCACCAGCCCAGCAGCGTCAGCAGCCAGGCCGACCTGGCCCGCATGCGGCTGACCAGCATCATCGACAGCACCATGTAGGGCAGCAGCCCCGGCATCACCGCCGTCACGAACAGCCGGCAGGCTGCCGAGACCGAGTCCATCGCCCCCGCCGGCCGCAGCAGCAGCGCGACCATCACCGTTACCAGCAGCACCCGCATTCGCTCTCCCCCTTCCCTTCAGGACAGCCTATGCCCGCGCCGCCGCAAATAGAAAAAGCGCGCCGGAGGGATATCCTCCGGCCACGCTTGCTGTCATTTAATTTCCACCCGCACGTTTTCCTGCACAAGGCCGTCCACCAAGCCGTCAACCCGGCCATCCACCTTCGCCCGGATACTGAGGTTCCGGAGCGTGAAGCGGCTCAGGACGTACTGATCCGGCCTGGCGGCGACATTGAAGAAATGGTCGCACTCCAGGTCGCAGTCCGCCAGGGTCACCCGATCCGCCCAGGACATGGGGACGTCCTCGCGGCCCTTCAGGTCAAAGAACTGCGTCCAGGGCTGGATGTACACCACGTTCTTCACCCGCCCGGTCATTCCCTCGACGCGGATGAACTCGTACCTTTGGGGCGTGTCCGGGCGCATTTTGAGCCAGAGCAGGTTGCTGGCATAGCCGATGCGGCAGTTCCGCAGGATCACATTGCGGTCATGCACCGACTCCGACCCGCAGGTAAGGCAGCCATGGCAGAAATCATAGTCGCAGTCCTCAATGAGGATGCGCTCGTTGCTGCCGTTCTCCGGCTGCGTGTCCGCCCAGGGGCCCTTGCCGCCCTTGAGAACGATGGAATCGTCGTTGACGTGCAGACGGCAGCCCTTCACCAGCACGTCGCGGCAGACATCGATGTCCAGCGCATCGCTGCTGGGGGCGCGCACGCCGTCCGTGGGGGCGAAGATGCTCACGCCCAGGTAGCGCACCCGTTCGCACCGGTAGAGGTGATTGGTCCAGAACTGCGGGTTGCGCATCGTGACGCCGGAGACGGTCACGTCGCTGCAGCCGTCCAGGAAAAGCAGACGGGCGCGCTGCTCGTCCTTGTTGGTGCATTTGGGATTCCATTTACGCCGCAGCCAGAAGGCCTTCCAGGCCCGGATGCCGTTGCCGTCGATGACGCCGCTACCGCCGATGGTGAAGCCGCGCAGGCCGCTGCCATTGATGAGCGCGGCAAAATAGGTGCAGCATTCGCCCTCGATGCGGGTGGGCAGCACCGGATAGTCGCTGATATCGTCGCTCCCCAGAAGCACCGCACCCTCCTCCAGCCACAGGCTGACGCCCTGACGGAAGAACAGCGCGCCGGACAGGAACGTTCCCCGGGGGATGACGAGTACGCCGCCGCCCTCCCCGTGGATGCGGTCGATCAGGGACTGCAGGGCGTCAGTCTGCACCGCGCCGTCAGCCCGGACGCCGTGCTCCGTGGCAACATAGGGCCTTCCCAGGTCGGAAAGCGCCGGCGCATGATTCTCGCTGAACCAGGGGGAAATGGGCGTTCCGTCGGGAAAGAATTGCTGCGTCATACGCGCCTCCTGTCAGCCCAGCTGCTCGTCCACCCGGCGCAGGATCTCCCGGGTGCTGCCGTAGGTCAGGGTGCGCAGGGCCGTCTCCACCGGCTGCACCAGCACGCCCAGCACCTGCGTGCGGTCCGCCACGGGCGTCTGGTTCTCATAATGGGCAATGAACCAGCTCACGCGCTTCGTGTCGCCGCCGGCAATGGGGTACTCGTCCACGGTCACCGGGACGTCGGAATGCAGGACGGCGGTGATCCCCGTTTCCTCGCGCACCTCGCGCAGGGCGGTCTCCTCCAGAGTTTCGCCCTCCTCCACATGGCCCTTGGGCAGGCCATAGCTGCCGTTTTTTTCGCGGACAAGGACGTAATGCCTCCGCCCGTCCAGCACGGTGTAGAGCACCGCACCGGCAGAATGGATGATGCTCATGTTCACACCTCCAGTGCCTTCTTCAGCCGCAGCACACCCTCGGTGATATACCGGCGCGGGCAGCCGATGTTGACGCGGACAAAGCCGTCCCCAGCATCGCCGAAGAACCGGCCCATGGTGAACACCACCCCGGCAGCGTCGGCGCGCTTCTTCAGCTCCTCCTCGCTGAAGCCGTAGGCCGTCAGGTCAATCCAGGCCAGGTAGGTGGCCGTCATGGGGGTCATGACCGCTCTGGGCAGATGCGCCTTCACCAGCGCTGCCAGATGGTCGCGGTTGCCGGCCAGGTAGTCCATCAGGCCGTCCAGCCAGGCGTCGCCGTGCTCGTAGGCGGCACGGGTGGCTTCCAGGGCAAAGATGTTGCCGCAGGTAACGCCCGCGCGGTTCTTCTCCCGCTGGAACGCCTCCCGCACAGCCGCATCCGGGCAGATGCAGGCCGCCTGCTGCAGGCCCGCCAGATTGAAGGTCTTGCTGGCCGCGCAGAAGGACAGCACCTTCTCCTGCGTCACGGACAGGATGGGCACGAACTCGCCCGGGGCAAAGACGAAGTCCGCGTGGATCTCGTCGGAAGCCAGGAAAGCGCCGTACCTGTGCAGCAGCTCCATCAGGGCCGTCAGCTCCTGGCGCGTCCAGGCACGGGACACCGGGTTGTGGGGGCTGCAGAGGAGCATCAGCTTCGCACCCTGCTGCAGGTGCTTTTCAATGGCCGCCAGATCCATGTCGTAGCTGCCGTCCTCCCGGCGCTTGAGAGGCGCGTCGCAGAGCCTCCGCCCCGTGGCCTCCACGCTGAAGCGGAAGGGGCCGTACACCGGGGACTGGATGATCACACCGTCGTCGGGCTGGGTCAGGGCAAGGATGGCCAGCTTCAGGCCCGTCACCACGCAGGGCAGCATCGTCAGCGCCTCCGGGGCAACGGACAGACCATGGCGGCGCTGCCAGAAGCCGATGAGGGACTGCCAGTCGTCCTCCTCCACCGCCGTGTAGCCGAAGGTGGGGTGACCGGCGCGGCGGAGGATGGCCTCCTGCACCGCGGGCGGGCTGGCAAAGTCCATGTCCGCCACCCACAGAGGCAGGGCATCCGCACCATGGTCAGCGCGCATGCCGTCCCACTTCTCGCACCGGGTACCCACGCGGTAGAGCCCCGCGTCAAAGTATTCCTGGTCAAACTTCATTTTCTTCCGCCCCCTTCTCTCCGACAGGTTCCGACGCCTTCAGCACCCAGAAGCCGCCGGACTTGTCCAGCTTCTCCACCTGGCCGAAGAGCGTCCTCAAATATTTCACGCAGCTCTCCGCTCCCTGCTGCTTGCGGATGACCAGATAGAGCGCGCCGCCGTCCTTCAGGCTGACCGCCGCGTCGGCAAACATTTTGTAGATGACCTGCTTACCCGCGCGGATGGGCGGATTGGTGACCACCGCGTCGAAGCGGCGGCCCATGACGGCGCTCATGCCGTCGGACTCGATGACCTCCGCCGTCACGCCGTTGCGCAGGCAGTTCTCCTGCGCCAGGCCCAGGGCGCGGCGATTGACGTCCGCCATCACGACGCGGGCGCTCTTGTTGGCCCTGGCAACGGCCACGCCGATGGCGCCCCAGCCGCAGCCCAGATCCAGCACATCGCCGGACAGGGCCGGCAGCGCGTCCAGCAGCAGACGGCTGCCCACGTCCAGCTCCCCCTTGGAGAAAACGCCGGCGTCCGTCATGAAATTCAGGCCGTACCCGCGATAGGGAAAGGCGCAGGGTACGGGCTTCGACTCACTCTGCGGGTCTGCGGTGTAGTACTGATCGTTCATTGTGCTCCCCCTGCCTTCATCTGTGCAGCCGCATACAGGACGGCGGCCTCGTCCTCCGTCAGCTCGCGCCAGGCACCCTCGGGCAGCTGATCCTCCAGCGTGAGGGGGCCGAAGGTCATCCGGTGCAGCTGCATCACCTCGCGTCCGACCACGCGGAACATGCGCTTGACCTGGTGGAACTTGCCCTCCTGGATGGTCAGCACGCCCGTGCAGTCCCCCTCCAGGGTCAGCCGGGCCGGGGCCGCGTCAAAGGCGGGCTCCTTGCCGTCCTCCGGGATGTGCAGCCCGGCGGCGAAGGCGGCGACGTGGCATTCATCCAGCGGGCCGTCCACCGTGGCGCGGTAGGTCTTGTCCACATGGCGGCCCGGGGCCAGCAGGCGATGGTTCAGCTCGCCATCGGTGGTCAGCAGCAGCAGGCCCGTGGTGTCCTTGTCCAGGCGTCCCACAGGCATGCAGCCGATGGCGGCGTAGGTCTCCGGCAGCAGATCCATCACGGTGGGCTGTTTTTTGTCGCGGGCAGCTGTCAGGAGCCCTGCGGGCTTGTGCAGCATCACATGGCGGGTCAGGCGGCCGTCCACCGCCGCGCCCTGCACCGCCAGCTGCGCCGTTTTCTCGTCCACCTGCCTGCCGGGGTCGGTGACAGCCACGCCGTCCACCTTCACCCCGCCCTTGCGGATGAGCTTCTGCATCTCGCTCCGACTGCCAATGCCCAGGGTCACCAGCCACCGGTCAAGCCTGAGCATTTTCTTCTGCCTCCGCCTTCTGCAGCGCCGGATAGGCCGCCTTCATCTGCTGATGCGCCGCCACTGCGGGGATCAGCTGCTTGAGCGGCACCATCGTCACAAACAGCAGCACGAACGCAGCGACAATGATGTACAGCCGCTCACCCAGCTCCGGCCCGGCAATGCTCTGCGTCAGGAACATCTGCGCAAAGCCCATCACGAACGCCTTCAGGTCGCTCATCATCACCGTCAGCACCACCGCCGCAAAGGGCAGGAACACCACAAAGCCCAGCGCCCACAGCAGCATCATCTTCAGCCGCTGGCCGCGCAGGAGCTTCTTCTCCTCCAGGGCCGCCGCATGGCGGACGCCGCAGTGCACCGCGCAGCCGATGACCGGCAGGAGGAAGGTGGAGATGACCACCAGCATCAGGTTGATCAGGCCGCCCACGGTATCCTTGCCCAGCATCTGGAACCAGCGCATCGCGGACAGGCCGTCACGGCCCGTCACGCCCCACAGGCCCATCACAAAGCCGGAGAACTCGCCCTTGCCGTAGTACACCTGCAGCATCAGCACCACGCCCGCCATGGGCAGCGCCAGCCAGCACAGCATCTTCAGCGTACCCGCCAGGCCGCGCAGAAGCTTGCGTCCATAGCCCTCCACGGAAATCAGCCGGGGGCTGAACACCCGCCCGCCGTAGAGCATGTCCTGCAGGGCAATGGCGTAGTTCTGCCGTGCCGGCAGGGCAATGAGCAGATACAGCGGCACGCACAGCCACGCCAGGAAAGCCGTGTCCGGATAGGTCAGGAACAGCAGCGGCACGAAGCACATCGCCCGCAGCGCCGCCTCCACCAGGTACGCGCCCATCAGGTCGGCAAAATTCTTCACATACACCTTCACGCTCTCGCGCAATACGGCAAAGACCTTCATAGAAAAGCCCCTTTCCACAGAATCCTTCACCTTATTATACAGGAGAAACGCAGTAATTGCAAATGGATATGGGCTTGTGGTAGAATGTTCTTGATAAAAAACCAGAAATGCAGAAAACAGGAGGAACAAAAGGTAAATGCGACTGACGCTCACCGGCCTGGCCAGCCAGTACATCCATATGCCCCTGGCCCCCTTCTGCCTCAAAAAGGCCGTGGACGAGGCCCTGCCGCGGCAAGTGACGACCACCATCTGCGACCTGAACATCAACGACGCCCAGGAGGATCTCCTGGCGCGCATCATGGCCACGGAGCCGGACGTCCTGGGCGTCTGCCTGTATGTGTGGAACCGGCAGTGCGCCGCGTCCCTACTCCGCCGGGTGAAGGCGCTGAGGCCGGAGATGACCGTCATCGTCGGCGGCCCGGAGGCCACCTTTTCCGTTCAGGAGACCCTGGCGGAGATGCCCGCGGATTACCTCCTGCGCGGCGCAGGCGAGGAAAGCCTGCCGGCCCTGCTGCACTGCCTCATGGACGGCGGCGACGCGGCGGAGGTGCCCGGCTGCTGCTTCCGCAGGGCAGAGGGGCTGCACATCGCTCCGCCCGCCCCGGCCCCGGCGCCCCGTGCCGACCTCTACGACGAGGGCTGGCATGCCTCCCTCGCCGGGCGCATGGCCTATGTGGAGACCTCCCGCGGCTGCCCGTTCTCCTGCGCCTTCTGCCTGTCCGGCTCCGAATGCAGCCGCGCGGTGCGGTTCATGCCGCAGGAGGAGGCCCTGGCGCTGCTCATCCGCCTCGGAAAGAGCGGCTGCGACACGGTCAAAATCATCGACCGCACCTTCAACTGTCACCGGGAGCGGACGCACTTCCTACTGCAGGGACTGATGGACGCCAGGGCCCGGGGCGAGATCGGCGAGGTATGCTACCACATGGAGGTGGCTGCCGACCTGTTTGACGACGACGCCCTTGCGCTCCTCGCCCAAGCCCCCGCCGGGCTGTTCCAGATGGAGGCCGGGCTGCAGAGCTTCCACGCCCCCACGCTGGAGGCCTGCGACCGCCGCACCGACATGGCCCGCCTCACCGACCGCCTGACGCGGCTGATCGCCCCCGGCAACATCCATCTGCACATCGACCTCATCGCCGGTCTCCCACAGGAGGACTTTTCCACCTTCGGCCGCAGCTTCAACCAGGCCTTCGCCCTGCAGCCCCATCAGCTGCAGCTGGGCTTCCTCAAGTGCATCCACGGCAGCCGCCTGCGCCGGGAGGACTGGGGCCAGCGCTTCTCCCCCGACCCGCCCTACGAGGTGCTGTCCACCCCCTGGCTGACCTATGGGGAGCTGCGCCGCCTCCACAACGCCGCCGAAGCCGTGGAAAAGATCCACAACAGCGGCCGCTTTGCCCTCGCCGAAGCCCTGGCCCTGCGGGAAACGGGCCTGTCCCCCTTCGACCTCTACCTTCTGCTGGGCGAAAGAATGGCCCGCCGCCAGGGCCGCTGGAGCCTAGACGCACTGACCGCCATGGTGTTCGACGCCCTCCGCTCCCTGAGCGTGCCGGAAGACAGCTTGAAGGACGCGATGATCCTCGACCGCCTCGCCGCGGACAACACCGGCTACCTCCCGCCCGTCCTGCAGCACGCTGACCCGTCGGCGGTGAAGAAGGCCGCCCGCGCCGTCCGGGAGGCCCGCCCGGAGGTACGCCATCCCCGCGTGGCGCTTTTATCGGACGGACGCACCGCCGCCGCCCTCTGGACGCAGAAGCACCCCGTCACCCAGCGGGGAGAGGTTGTTTTCTACTGAACACGCCATAAGCCAGGTTCTTCACGGACACTCAGGGGATAAGCTTGAACGCAAGGTACGACTCTCTTCCCAGCTTTGCGGCTGCACCGAAGCCATGAAGGGGAAAATGCAGCCGCTTTGGCTGGGAAGAGAACATATCCCTGTCCCCTTTCATATTCCCTGACTTTCCGTGAAAAACCAAAATGAAGAGTCAAAAGCCCCGGAAGCCTCCGCAAGGAAGCATTCCGGGACTTTTCGTATACAGTTGAGCGCCTCCGTCACGCTTCCTCCAGCGGACGCAGGAGCTTGCGGTCGCAGCGGACAAAGAGGATCAGGCACACCGTCAGCGACGCCGCCTCAGCAATCAGGAATGCCCACCAGATCGCATTCACGCTGATTTTGGAGAGCATCCACGCCGCCGGCAGCAGCACCACCAGCTGGCGGCACAGGCTCATGAGCAGGCTGTAGTTGCCCTTGCCCACCGCCTGGAACACGGTGGACAGGGTGATGCCCGCCGCCGCCAGCAGGAAGTGGCTGGAAATGATCCGCAGCGCCACCGCGCCCAGGGCTACCAGGCTTCCATCCTCCGTCTTGTCGAACAGGCCCA
This sequence comes from Clostridia bacterium, assembly GCA_017516305.1. Taxonomy (GTDB): domain Bacteria; phylum Bacillota; class Clostridia; order Christensenellales; family Aristaeellaceae; genus UBA11524. The sequence goes on from JAFXDB010000111.1 coordinate 13,884, forward strand.
TGAGGAATTCCGGCGCCGCCAGGAACAGCACCATGCCCAGGAACATGATCGTCATCGCCCAGACGAGGGAAACCCGAACGCATTCATACACACGCCTGCGGCTGCGGGCGCCGTAGTTGTACGCCACGATGGGTACCATGCCGTTGGCCAGGCCGAAAACGGGCATGAAGATGAAGCTCTGAAGTTTGAAGTACACGCCCAGCACATTCATGGCGTCCTCGCCGATGCCCATGAGCAGCGCATTCATGGCGATATTGAGAACCGAGGAGATGGCCGTGGCCACCGTGGCCGGGAAGCCCACGACGAAGATGCTGCGGATGATCTGCCTGTCCGGGCGGAAGTGATCCCACCGCAGGTGAAGTTCCGGGTTGCTGCGCTGATTGATGGCAAATCCCACCGTACAGGACACGATCTGGCCGATAACCGTGGCAACGGCAGCGCCCGCCACGCCCATATCCAGCACGAAGATGAACACCGGATCCAGCGCAATGTTGGTCACCGCGCCCACCAGCTGCGTCAGCATGGAGGCCCTGGTGTTGCCTGCCGATTGCAGGATGCGCTCCATGCTGATGGAGCCGAACAGCCCGAAGGAGCAGGTGCACACGATGGTCAGGTACGTCTTTCCCTGGGAAATCAGCGCCGCATCGTCCGTGAAGATGGCAATGAAGGGGCCGGCGGCGAACAGACCCAGCGCCACGAACAGCGCCCAGCTGCAGGCCGCCACAAACAGGCCGTTCATGGCCGAGCGGCGGGCCTCGGCGCCGTTCTTCTCGCCCAGGCGGCGGCTGATGACGCTGCCCATGCCCGTGCCCATGCCCGTGGACAGGGCAATCATGAGCATCTGCAGGGGCGCGGCCAGATTCACCGCGCTCAGGGCCATGGGGTCATACTGGGCCACAAAGATACTGTCAACGATATTGTACAGCGCCTGCACCAGCATGGAGATCATGATGGGCACGGATACCGTGGGGACAAGCCTGCGCATGGGCATCTCGCCCAGCATGCGGCTGCGTTCCTTTTGCATTTGTTCTTCTTCCTTCCGGGCATCAGCGGTAAAGGGTCCCCTCATCAGCGCTCATACAGCCAGCGGATGGCCGTGCAGATGCCGTTTCCGTCCAGGATATAATCCAGCTGCCAGACATGCATATCCGGGGTGCCGGTGCGGTAGCGGATGATCTTGCCGCCGTCCTCCTGGACGTAGATCTTGCCCTTGTCGCTGCTCTTGATGTCGTGATAGAGGCCGCGGTTGCCCGAGGGGCTGGTCACCTGGCCGTAATCCTTGAATTCGGCGGTGATGTCCGCTTCCTTCATGCCGATGGCCGTGTCACGGGGCGGCTTGAACTCGTTGGACGTGAGGTAGACCTCCGCCAGAAGCCAGCCCGCGCCGGTTTTCATGAAGGTCACATAGCCCCAGGAGTAGATGTGGCGGACGCACTCGCCGTCGATGCCCGGAAGCCAGACGCTCTCCTTGCTGCTTCCCTCGCCGTACTGGCGCAGGAAGGCGTCCTGCGTGGTGGTTCCCAGCTTCAGCGCGCCCAGCGTATCCTCCGTGCAGTACACCTTGGGGGACTTGGTGCGCAGATTCAGCTTGATCTCCACTTCCTTCATGTTGCCCTGCTTGCCATAGCCGTTGACGGCCACGGCGCGCAGGGTCATGTAGCCGTTGGTGGCCATGACGATGGGCTCGCCGGTGAAGATGGGGCTGTCCGCGTCCGGGATGGAGCCGTCGATGGTGTAATAGATGGTCACGGTCTGGGCGACCTCGTCATCCAGGGTGGCCGCATAGCCGGGGTTCTTCTCCAGCTCCTCGTCATCCAGCTCGCGCTTCCACAGGCGCACATTCGTCCGGGCGGAGTTGTAGGTGCCCGGCGCCAGGTTGGCCTCCGGGGACAGGGGCGTGGGCATGTAAATCTGATAGGTGACCTTGACAGGGTCGCTGACCAGGTCGCCGTAAACCGCCACAGCGCGCAGCTCATGCTCGCCCTCGCCCAGCTCGATGGGCCCCTCGTAGAGGATGCCCTCCTCCGGCAGCACAGCCAGGGGGTTCAGGGTGTAATAGACGCTGTACTCCTGCAGCTGCAGCAGCTGCACACTCTTGCGCTCGGTGTAGTAACCGGCGGCCACATCCACCGTGGGAATGCTCGGCAGAATGTCCAGGCGCTGGCTGCGGAAGGTGGGCTGCCCCGTCTGCTGATAGGCAATCTGCAGCAGCGCCGCCGCCTCCGCGTCGCGCCCCTGCTCCCGCAGTACGCGCACCTGAGCGCGGTAAGCCTCCGCCAGGCTCGGCTGTACGGTGGTGTACACATACGCATACACCTCCTCGGCGGCAGGCAGATTGCCCTGCGCCTCGTAGGCCTCACCCAGCAGCATCAGGCCGTCCGCGTTGGGTTCGCCGGCCTCCTTGTTCTTTTCGCGGGCAGCGGTGAAGTAGCCGATGGCCCGATCCACCTCCCCCCGGTCAAAGCATTCCTCGCCCACGATCCACATCGCCTCGGCAGAGGCGTCATAGCCCCAGCGGGCCACCATCACCTGACCGGTAGCGGTGTTGCGCAGGAAGAGCAGGAACCCCAGCGTCCCCATGATCAGCAGTACAAAGGCCGCAATGGTCACATGCGCCCAGTTGACAGCGCGCTGGTAATTCCGGGCGCGGCGGGCACGGGAGCGGCGCTTGACCAGATCCTCCACAGGCATGGCGTGCTGGGCCGCATCGGCGCGTTCCTTGCGTTCCTGCTCGGCACGGTCATTCTCCATGTTGTCGTCGCCGTAGAAGAAGCCGGTGTTGGCCAGGCTCTCGCTGCGCCCGTAGATCTCGCCCGTGCTCTCCGGGCTCTCCGGCGGCAGGGGATCCTCGAAGGCGCGGCTGGCGCCTGCGCTGCGGCGATGCCGGGGCTGCGTTTCCTCCTGACTCTCCTGCTGCCGCAGATGGCGCCCCTGCCGGAAGCGCATCAGCTCCGCCTCGTCCGCGTCCGGCAGCTCACGCTCCAGCGTCCTACCGCAGTACGCGCACACGACCCGCTCGTCATCGTTGTATCGTTGGCACTGGGGGCACAGCATCGCCCTCACCTCCCGTGTTTCTCAAAGCCGCTCCGCCTCTTCAGACGCAGGGCGGTTGTTGATGCTCTGCCCGTTGATCACCAGATCAAAGCTGCAGCGCAGGAATGCCGCCGCCTGCTCGCACATGACGATGCGGCTCATGTAGATCTGCAGGTACTCCATCACCGAGGAGGTATCGTCCATCGTCAGCTCATGCCGGATGACGCGCCTGTGCCTGTCCACGCTGACATGGTTCTCCTGGATGGCGAAGTTGACCCGGTCATGGATGTCGGTCATATCGGGCTTGCCGTTGCGCACGCGGCTCTTGTGGGCGTCGGATTTGTCGCCCAGGGCCAGGGCGGCGGAGACGGCGCTGGAAATGAAGCCGCTCTGCTCCTCATGGTTGCCCACGGCGGTGATGATCTCCATCACGTCCGCCAGCTCCATCCCCGTCTCCCGCAGAATGGGCAGCAGGAGCGTCGCGCCCAGGGGGCCGTGGTCATGGCGGTTGACGGAGTTGCCCACGTCATGCACCCACCCGGCGATGGCCGCCAGCTCCACCTCCCGGGGCGAATACCCCAGGGAGCGCAGGATGCCGCTGGCCGTATGGGAAACATAGCCCACATGGCGCGGCCCGTGCTCGGTGTAGCCCATGGCCTCCAGATACCGGTTACCGGCGCGGATCAGCACGCGGATGGCCTCATTCTGCTTGATATCCTGCAACGTGATCATGTTAACTCCTTTGAAACAGCTCTTACTCGTCCCCTTCCAGGGCGCGCAGGGCTTCATACTCCGCGTCCTCGAAGAACTCGCGCCGGGGGGCCTCGCCGCCCAGGTATTCAATGGCGCTGCGCAGCTCGATGAAGTCCATGTAGCGGCACTTGTCATCGTTGGCGGCGGCCATCAGCACGGGCAAGGCGCGGTCGTCGCCCAGCTTGCCCAGGTAGGAGGCAAAGAGGGCGCGGCGGGAGGGGTTCTCCTCAAACAAACGAACGGCCAGGTCGAAAACCTGCTGGGGGCCGGGATAATTCACCAGGATGTCCAGGAAGGCCTCCTGACCGGCGGCATTGGCGCGGGGCAGCTCCTGCAGGATGGGCTGCACCACGGCCTTGCCCATCTCGCGCAGGCTGTCCAGGGCGTTGTCGGCCAGGTCATCCTGGGCCTGACGCTCCAGCTGCCACTGGATGTAGAGCATCTTGGGCAGGGCGGATTCCATCTCGCGCAGGAGCCCGATGGCGGTCATCTTCGCCTCCTCGGTCACCTCCTCGCCCTCATCCTTGAGCAGGGCCAGCAGGCGGCGCTCGCAGGGCTTGCCCACCGCGACGATCTGCTCCAGCAGGAGATCGGGCACCGGGATGTCCTTCCGACAGTACTCGCACATCCAGTCCACCAGATCCTTGGCGTCCTCAAACTGGGTGAAGTACGCGCCGGGGGTCACATTGTCCAGCCAGCGGGCCGGGGTGTTGAGGAACATCATGTAGATGCGGGGCATGTCGGCTTCCATCGCGTCCACGTTGCGGTACTCGCCGGCATGCTCCTTCGTCCATTTGGCCATGAAATCGGCAAATTTCTGATCAAAGTTGATGCACTTCATACGGTATCTCCTTCTCCGGCGCTGCCGGGGTCGTTTTCCATCGCCATCAGCATACGGGTAAACACGCGGGTGAAGCGGCGTGCCGGGACGCCGGAGGCAAGGATTTCCCCGTCTGCCTCTTCTCTCCGGCCCTGCTGCCACAGCCACATCGCCGTCATCATGCAGCTCCAGCCGTGCCCGCGGGTGGTGGCCGCCTCCTGCTTTTCCTCCGGGGTCAGCTGCGGCCAGAGGCGGGCGGCAAAGGCAGCCAGCTCCTCCGGGCGGCCATAGCGGGCGCCCGTGCGCAGCAGCTGCGGCAGGAACATGTGCCACATCCGGCGGCCGGGGGCAACCCTGGTCGGCTGGCATTGGGCGGTCACATAACGCCCTGCCATCAGGATGTTCACCTCATCGAAATGCCCCAGCGTTGCCAGACGCAGCAGGGCTTGCTGCCGCATGGGCTCCTGCACATCGGGGCGGGTCAGGAGCTCCCGCAGCCAGCGGATCTCCGCCTCCCGGTCGGGCTGCACCGCCGCAGAGGCCAGGGCCAGCTGCTGCTCCTCCTCGCTGGTGGAAGCGGCGAACCAGTCCATCGCCCGCCGGGCAGGGCTGCCCCAGGTGAACACCTCCGCCCGGTTCGGCAGCAGCTTTCTCTGCCGCTGCAGCATCTGAGGCGGCAGAACGGAGAGGCGGGGCACGGTCTTCCCGGGATTCTCCTGCGTCCATTCCAGGAGTGCCGCCGCAGCCCGGTCATCCGGGTCGATGGACAGGATGGTTTTCCATACCTGCCGGGCGCCGTCGGCGTCGCCGGTTTCGCTGAGCAGATTCGCCCGGGCATGCAGCAGCGGAATGCGATGGGGCGTCTGCCGGAGCTTCCGGGACAGGAACTCCGCCATTTCGGGCCACGCCTCCAGCAGCCAGGCAGTGGAGCAGATGCGGGCCTCCTCCTGAGGGTTGGCATCCATGCGCATGGCCTGCAGCAGAAGGCCCCGGGCGATGCGCGGACGGCCCGCCTCCTGCAGCGCCGCCGCCATGGAGGTCAGGGGCGACACATCCGCCGGATCCTCATTGATGGCCCGCGACAGCCAGCGGACAGACAGGCCCAGCTCGCCCTCCATCAGATAAACGAGGGCCAGCTGCTCCATGGGTCTGTCTTTGCTGACAGCAATGCGGATCAGTCTGCGCAGCCGCCGGTGGGCCAGGGCATGCTCCCCGCGCCGCCAGGCCAGCACGGCGCGGCGACCCAGCAGCTCCGTGCGGTGGGCGCGCTCGGCTTCCGCCCCGTCCAGGTCGATCAGCATATGACGGGCCGCGTCCGCCTCCGCGCTCCAGGGATCCTCGTGCAGCAGGTGGTACAGGCAGTCCTCCGCCGTTTCCCGGCTGCCCTGGGCCAGCATGCACCGGGCCATGTCCAGCCAGGCCGAGGGCGCAGCGTCCCTGCGGGACAGCACCCGGCCCAGCAGCACGCCGGCAACCTCCCAGCAGCCCAGCTGACGCAGCTCCGCCGCCAGAGCCTGCCAGCTGGCCGCAGTATCATCCTGCCACGCAGCACGACGCACCAGCGACAGCGCCTCCAGCACCTGCCCCCGGCGGCGGTAATCCCGGGCCGAGGCACGCAGGCGCGCACCGGACATCCCGAAGGGCATCACCCTGACCTGTTCACGTTCTTTCATCATATCTCCTAACGATGGGGGAATTTACTCGCGGGTGGCCTTTTCCAGCAGCTCGCGCAGATCGGCGGTGGAGAAGGCGTACTTGCTGTGGCAGAAGTGGCAGCCCAGCTCCGCGCCGGTATCCTCGTCGATGATGGTGTTCAGTTCGCGCCGGCCCAGGCTGATCAGGGCCTTCTCCATCCTGTGACGGCTGCAGGAGCAGTGATAGCGCAGGGGCGTACGGTCCAGCACCTGCAGATCCATGCCACGGAACCAGTCCTCCAGCAGCTCCTCCTTGGGAGCAAAGGTCATCTCGCGGGAAAGGTCGGCAAACATGGGGCTGCGCAGCTCGATCTGGTCGATCACCTCGTCCGGGCAGCCGGGCAGGGGCTGAATGAGCAGGCCGCCGGCCTTGAGCACCGCATCGCCGGACACCAGCACGCCCAGGGCCACCAGGGAGGGGCTCTGCTCGGACACGGTGTAGTAATTGGCAAAGTCGATGCCCAGCTCGCCGGACACCAGTTCTATCTGGCCGATGTAGGGCTCCCGCAGGCCCAGATCCTTGATGACGGTCATAAAGCCGTCCTTGCCGATGGCGCCGCCCACGTCCAGCTTGCCGTCCGCACGCAGGGGCAGCTCCACCTGCGGGTCGTCAGCGCAGACCTTGATATCGCCGTGGTCGCCCACGGCGGTCAGCGTGCCCATGGGGCCGCCGCCCTTGATGTTGACGGTCACGGACTCGCGCTCGCCCTTCATCATCACGCTCAGCATGCTGGTGGCGGTCATCAGGCGGCCCATCGCCGCGGTGCACACCGGGGTGGCGTTGTGGATGTCGGCCGCGCGCTGCACCATGGCAGTGGTCTCGCACATCATCACGCGCACCTGACCGCCGCACAGGGTCATGCGGATCATTTCGTCGCCCTCGCGGCGCTCCATCAGTTCTTTACGTTCAGCTTCCATGATATATGTTCTCCTTGTTCAGCTCATTCGGGGATGTTTTGTCACTGGCCATTGTCAGGCTTGACGGCCACGATGTGCCAGCGCTGCTCGCCCTCGCGGGGGGCCTCCATGCGGCTGTTGCCGAAAACGCGCACATTGGTGAAGCCCGCGCCGTGCAGGAGGCTGCGCAGGTTCTCCGCCGTGTGGGCTCGTTGCTTCTGCTCCTCGTCGATGCGGCGGTAGCTGCCGTCCTTTTGGCGGACGAAGATGCACAGGTGCATGTCCAGCAGGGCCTTGCCCGCGTCGAAGCGGTTCTGCCACATGTAGGTGATCTCCGCCCGGTCCTCGCAGATGATCTGGTTGCCGCGCAGGTTCTCCAGCTTCCAGGGGGTGGACACATCAAAGGCCAGCACCCCGCCGGGGCGCAGCGCATTGTACGCGCTGGTGAAGAAGGCCAGGACGTCCGTATCCTGCAGGAGGTAGTTGACCCCGTCGCAGGTGGCGATGACCGCGTCCATCTGCCGGTGCAGGTGGAGCCTGCGCATGTCCTGCTGCACAAAGGGGATGCCCATGCCCAGCTTGCGGGCCTTCTGCGCGCCGATCCACAGCATCTCCTGGGAAAGGTCAACGCCCGTCATCTGGTAGCCCCGCCGGTTCAGCGGGATGGTCAGGCTGGCGGTGCCGCAGGCGCACTCGCACACCTTGCCCGACGCCACGCCGTGGGCGGTCAGGATCTCCCGGTAAAAATCAGCCCAGCGCTGATAATCCACATTGTCCATGAGCTGATCATAGACTTCCGCAAAACTCGTGTACATGATGTTTCCGTCGTTAGCTCCTGTCTTCCGGGACGCGGCTTCTGCCATGCGTCCGCATGCATGCGCCGATGCGGCCCGCGTCCTTGGCGCTCAGCCCCGCCCAGCCCCATTCCTGCAGCCGGGGCAGCAGCCCCAGTCGCTCCGCCGCCTCATATTTGCGCGTTTTCTTTTCCGTCAGCCGCCAGGTCTGCATGCTGCGCCCTCCTTTTTGTCAGTTGGATTCAGCATGCATCCCGGGGCTTCTTTTCATTCACATTATTCCGCGTCGGACTTGTTCTCCTGGGAGGCATAGCCGTTCTCCCAGGGCATGAGGGGGCGCTCCTTGTCTTCCTCGTCCTCCTCATCCTCCTCCACATCCGCCAGGCCCTGGTTGACCTTCGCGCCCTCAATGCGGCTGTTGATGAACTTGTCGAACTGCGCATTGGTGTAGCTGGCGGTGATGAAGCGGCTCAGGCCGAAGCCGAAGAGCACATAGTACATGCCCAGGATCATCGGGCCCCAGACAGGGCTGATGAACAGCGTGACGATCAGGCCCAGCGCCACCGGCACACAGTGCAGCAGACGCACGCCCAGGCTCAGGGGCAGGCGGCCGATGGCCAGGATCAGGCTGTTGCGGATGACCGTCCAGATGCTCATCCGGTAGGTCACCAGCATCGGGTAGGCATAGGTGATGGCCAGGTACCACACCACGCCCACCATCACGGGGATCATCTGACCCAGGGTCAGCAGGATCTCCATCACGGGGCTGTCCGCCGGGGTGGCGCCATAGAACATCCAGCACAGGTACACCACAATGGGGATGACGGCGGTGATGCCGGAAAGCACCAGCGCGCCCTTCCAGTTCTCCTTCATCGCGTCCTTCATGTCCGACCACAGGAAGGCATGCTCATCGCGGGCCCAGTTGCGCGTGACATAGGCGACACCCGCGGTGAAGGGGCCGGTGATGAAGATGCAGGGAATGAGCGCCAGCAGGGCCCAGAGGAGGTAGTTCTGCAGCTCCTGGGCGGTGGAGGCGGCCATCTCCTCCTCGGGGATGGCGTCCATCTCCCGGAGCTGGGCAATGGTCGCCGCATCATAGGTGGTCTGCGCACCGTCATCCGCCGTGACGATTACGGAGCCATCGGCCTGCATTTCGCCCGTGTTGATCTCCAGCAGCACCGCGTCCAGCTGATCCGGCAGGCTCAGCACATTCATGCTGTTGGTATAGAGCAGGCCGACCACCAGCAGCATCGGGATCCACGGCAGCACATAGATCAGGTTCAGCCGCATCAGGCCGCTCAGGCGGGTACGCAGCATCTCAAAGAACAGCTGCATGCGCGTGCGCGGCAGATCCTCGGTGGTGTAGTCGCCCTTGCCGGACTTGCCGTAGTAGTAGTTGTTCATAAACTTGCCAAACATCGGAAAAACCTCCTCAGCGTGTTGATTCGCCACCAATCGCCGCCCATGTCCCCATAGGCATACGATAACAGCTTATTATAGCACATGCTGGCGAAAAAGGGAAGCAGAAAACGCCCCGGCGGACACATTTCTGCATCCGCCGGGGCATGGATATCCGGAACTGTATGGGATTACTTCAGCAGGGCCTCGGCAGCAGCCTTGAGCTCCACGTTGAGGGCCTCGGCGGCAGCCTTGTCGGCCGCGTTGGTGTTGATGTACAGCTTGATCTTGGGCTCGGTGCCGGAGGGACGCACGCACAGCCAGTTGCCGTTCTCCAGCTCGAAGTACAGCACGTCCGAGGTGGGCAGGCCCGTGGGCTCCACCACACCATTGGCGGTGCGGGTACCGGCCTTGTAGTCGCGCACGGCGGTGACCTTCATGCCGCACAGCTCGGTCGGGGGATTCTGGCGCAGACCGGCCATGATTTCCTTCATGCGGCCCAGGCCCTCCTTGCCGGGCAGGGTGACGGACACGACTTTCTCCACGAAGTAACCGTACTCGGCGAAGATGGACTGCACATAGTCGTACAGGGTGATGCCCTGGGCGGCGCAGGCACAGGCGACCTCAGCGATGAGCATGGAGGCGTTGACGCCGTCCTTGTCGCGCACGAAGGTGGAGGACAGGAAGCCGTAGCTCTCCTCGAAGCCGAAGAGGAAGGTATGAGAGCCGGTATCCTGGAACTGCTGGATCTTTTCGCCAATGAACTTGAAGCCGGTCAGGGTCTCGAACATCTCCACGCCGAAGGAGGCAGCAATCTTGTTGGAGAGGCTGGTGGACACGATGGACTTCACCGCCGCGCCGTTGGCAGGCAGCGTGCCCTGCTTCTTCTTGGCGGACAGGATGTAGTGCAGCAGCACGCAGCCGATCTGGTTACCGGTCAGCAGCTGCCACTCGCCGGTGCCGGTCTTGACGGCCACGCCCAGGCGGTCACAGTCGGGGTCGGTGGCGAAGATGACCTTGGCGCCCTTTTCGTCCGCCAGCTTGATGGCCAGGCGGAAGGTGTCGGGCTCCTCGGGGTTGGGAACCTTGACGGTGGGGAACGCGGGTTCGGGCAGCTCCTGCTCCATCATGACGGAGACATTGGAAATGCCGATCTCCTTCAGGATGCGGCGAACCGGCACGTTGCCGGAGCCATGCACGGGGGTATACACGATGGACAGCTCGCTGCCCATCTTCTCCAGCATCTCGGGCTGCACGCACAGGGTCTTCACATCGGCGATGTAATCGTCGTCGACTTCCTTGTTGCCGATGTACTTCAGCAGGCCCTTGTCGAG
>JAFXDB010000112.1 GCA_017516305.1 Clostridia bacterium
CCGAGTACAGCACCACGTTTGGCTACGACGAGGAGAACCGCCCGACCAGCCTGAACTACGGTGAACACGGCCAGACCACGCTGACCTATGACAAGCTGGGCCGCGTGCGGCAGAGCAGTGTCAAGGCGGGCAATGGTGTGACCAACACCACGACCTATGCCTTTGAAGTGGGCGGCCATGGTGAAAATAGCACCACGGGGCTGGTTAAGAGCATTAGCCAGACTGGCGGTAACTTTGCTTACACCTACGATGATAACGGCAATATCACCAGCGTGGTGCAGGATGGCAAGACCACAGCGTATACTTACGACGCGCTGGGCCAGCTCATCCGCGTAGATGCCGAGCAGGAAAATGCAACCTGGGTGTACGAGTATGACCAGGGCGGCAATATCCTGTCGAAGTGCAAATATGCTTATGGTGTGACCACCGGCGAACCGCTGGAAAGCAAGACCTTCACCTACGGTAACCCCAACTGGCGCGACCAGCTCACTGCGGTGAACGGTGTCGGTATCACCTATGACCAGATCGGCAACCCGCTGAATGATGGCACGTGGCAGTACGAATGGGTCAATGGCCGACAGTTGGCTCGCATTTATAGTGTTGACACCGATGCAAGTTTTGTGTATAATGAAAATGGGCTGCGGGTTCAGAAAACCGTCAATGGTGTGGTGACCAAGTACACGCTATATGGCAAGCACGTTATGCACATGACTCAGGGCAACGATGAGCTGCACTTCTTCTATGATGCAAGCAACAAGCCTGCTGTTGTGGTGTACAACAGTGTGCCTTACAGCTACGTGAAGAACCTGCAGGGCGAAATTGTGGCCCTTCTTGACAGCACTGGTGCCGTTGTTGTCAACTATGTGTATGATGCTTGGGGTCGTCCCATCAGCAAGACTGGTAGCATGGCAACCACGCTGGGCACGGTGCAGCCTTTCCGCTATCGCGGCTATGTCTACGATGAAGAGACTGAGCTGTATTATCTCAGAAGCCGATACTACAACCCTGCTTGCGGGAGGTTCGTTAACGCAGATTGCTTGATCCATCGAAGCATTCTGGGGCACAATATGTATGCATATTGTGCCAATCATCCAACTATGGCAAAAGATCCTGATGGACTCGTGTTTACTTGGATCAAGAATGCGTGGGAAGATACCAAACAGGCTGTCTCTGATGGTTGGAATTGGATAAGCGATAAAGCTTCCTCTGCGTGGAATTGGACCAAGGATACCGCTTCCGCTGCATGGGATTGGACCAAGGATACTGCAGTTGCAGCATGGGACTGGACAACAAAAGCAGCTGCTGACGCATGGCAGTGGACAACTAATAAAGCCGCTGAGATCTGGGATTGGACAACACAGGCTGCTACTGATGCTTGGAACTGGATAAAGGATAGGAGCGGAAAAGCCTGGAACTGGCTACAACAGGCAGCCAGCGATGTTGGTGCTTGGATTGCACAAGCTGCAAAAGTCATTTGGGGTGGTATTAAATCAATTGGCGTAGTAGTTTTCAATGCTTTTAAGGAGGGGCTTGTGACTGCGATTGCGACATTTACTGTAACAACCGGTGGTAGCATAATTAACACTTTAGCTAGTGGCGCAACATTAGGATGGCCCGGTGTTGCAGCTGCAGCAACTGCGGCATTGGCACCAACAGCTGTTGCGTTTGCCGTTGGCTTTGTGGAAGGACTTATTCGTCCGCTATTCTTTGATTAAGGGAGATTTCTCATGAAGAAAACGTATCGAACAATTCTTGTATTCATAACCGTCTTGGCATACGCCCGTATTATCGCCTGGTTGTTTTCGTATCTTGATGGTAGTGATTTTTTCCGAGTACTACCATCACTTCTAATGATTGCTGCAGTAAATACTGCTTTGGTTCACAAGTTTGTAGAGCCATCATCCGGTAGTTGTTTATCGCCTGAAGCTTCAGATGATAAGCTTGAGAATTAATCTCGTTTCTCAGTAAGGGCTAAACGCTTTCCATCATACCAACGCTCAATAGAGAGTTCTTTGGCATTGCCAATGCCACGGTGAACGGCAAGTGGACCGGCTATGTGTATGATGCACTGGGTCAGCTGATTCGCGTGAACGACCGTAGCGATACCCGTTCCGGCAGCAGCGGCTCCGTGTGGACGTATGAGTACGACCAGGGTGGCAACATCCTCTCCAAGAAGCGTTATCCGTATGCTGAGCCTACTGCTGACAATGTGCTGGAGACTACGACCTTTACCTATGGCAATCCGAACTGGAAGGACCAGCTGACGGCAGTCAATGGCGTGCCGATCTCCTGCGATGCCATTGGCAACCCGCTGAATGATGGCACGTGGCAGTACGAATGGGTCAATGGCCGACAGTTGGCTCGCATTTATAGTGTTGACACCGATGCAAGTTTCGTATATAATGAAAATGGGCTTCGGGTTCAAAAGACAGTCAATGGTGTGGTAACCAAGTACACGCTGCATGGCAAGAATGTGGTGCACATGACGCAGGGTGAGAATGAACTGCACTTCTTCTACGATGCGCAGAATAAGCCTGCAATTGTTGTGTTCAACGGTGTACCTTACAGCTACGTCAAGAACCTTCAGGGCGACATTGTGGCACTGCTTGACAGCACTGGCACAGTTGTTGTGAACTATGTCTATGATGCCTGGGGCCGCCCCATCAGCAAGACGGGTTCTCTTGCCAGCACGCTGGGTTCTGTGCAGCCGTTCAGGTACAGGGGCTATGTCTACGATGAAGAAATCGAGTTGTATTATCTGCAGAGTCGATTCTTCAATGCAACCGCATTCCGATTTATCAATGCCGATGTGTTGTGTCTTGGCAATATGTATGCTTATTGTTGCAATGTACCAACCATGCGAGTCGATGTTGATGGGCAGGAGTCTAAGTTGCTGACCGTAGAAGACATAATGAATAAGCGGTGGTGTAAAGTTACTTTTGAAATTTCTGGTGCTGCATACAATGAATATCTTGATGCAAAACAGGCAAGATTTCGTCCTCGTCGTCCAAATGGACCGTTGAATGATTATGTTCTGGATAATGGGATTTCCACGGTTGCAAATTATGTGTCAGGCCTGTTTACTGGTGGTAATGCTCCAGAGAATAATACTGGTATTAGTGCTATTGACGTTAGCTTTGCGGATATACTAGACTACGCAATGTACCGACATACATATGATGATGAGGTGGTTATGGGCTATGTGATATACTGTTTGAGCGAGATGAATAGCCATGTTGGATATGATAGAGTAACAATCACGATTCTTTGTGGCTCTCATGATCACCAAGCAATAGTTAAGTTGCATCATAATGATGGAACAACGAGTACATCTGAGCTGTTTGATTTACGCGTGCCCAACAACTCATATACAATGGTTGAGGAACTCTACACGATATTCAAGAGGTATGGGGGCGCAATTCGTGTTGAAATCGCAGAATGGGGGGAATGTTTGAATGAGTAAAAAGTGGTCCAAGAAGATCAAATCAGCCTTGATCGTGTTACTGACGGTGCTACCTATTCTTGGTCTTTTGGGGGCTGTACATCATGGTTATAGAAGCTACATGTTTGGTGAAATTGACATCGGCAATGTGATGCGAATTGCACAATTGGTTGATGACATTTGCCATTATCACGAGCATTTGCCAGCTGTAGATGGTTTTTTCTGTGCTGAAGGAGATATTAACGGATACATAGTATATACTTATCATAACACTGATAACGATTGGGCAAATGTATATATCAAAAGAGATGGGGCGGTTTCAGAATCGCTTTCTCCGGAACTCTCTATCACTGGGTCCTATAACAGAATAAGTAATTCGCAAGAGGCTTCAGCATACAGCACAACACATCCATGTACAAGCCATTTTGTTATTACACATCCACAGCAAATGTACATGATTGAGTTTGTGGATTTCAATGCAAGTGGATCAGAGCAAGATTTGATTGGTTTCTTGGAAAACTTGGCGTTACAGCTAAACACTGATAACTGATGGCATCTATTTGATAGCAATTCAGTTCCATTGAAAATAGTAAACGCCATTATTTGCTATGGACAGTTGAGAGGTCATGTTCATATTTTCTTTACTCTTATTTATGTATGATGCATCTATACATGCGTACTGCCCGTTAAGTATTTGGCATACACAACCGACTGTAGCCGTCCAGCATTCGCTGCTGGGCGGCCCTTTGGGGAGGACTACGCCAGTCTGACATCGAATTCAAATCATATGTCTGAGTAGCCTTACCAGCGTGGTGCAGGATGGCGTAACGACCTCTTACACCTATGATGCGCTGGGTCAGCTGATTCGTGTGGTGGATGGTCAGGAAGGCGCTACCTGGGAGTATGAGTATGACCAGGGTGGTAATATCCTGAGCAAGAAGAAGTATGTGAGCGGTGCGCTGGCGGAAAGCAAGACCTTCACCTACGGCAATGCTAATTGGCGTGACCAGCTCACGGCTGTGGATGGTGTGCCCATCACCTATTACGCTATTGGCAATCCGTTGAATGATGGTACCTGGACTTACACTTGGCAGAATGGTAGGCAGCTTGCCCGGATGCAAAAGGATGGCATGGACGCATCCTATGTGTACAACGAGAACGGTCTGCGTGTACAGAAGACTGTGAACGGTGTGGTGACCAAGTACACTCTGCACGGTAAGAGTGTTGTGCATATGACTCAGGGCAACGATGAGCTGCACTTCTACTATGACGCCAGCGGTAAGCCTGTAATTGTGGTGTACAATGGTGTACCTTACAGCTACGTCAAGAACCTGCAGGGTGACATTGTTGCCATTCTGGATACTGCTGGTAATGTGGTAGTTAGCTATGTGTATGATGCTTGGGGCAGGCCCATCAGCAAGACTGGTGGCATGGCAGCCACGCTGGGCACGGTGCAGCCTTTCCGCTATCGCGGCTATGTCTACGATGAAGAAATTCAACTCTATTATCTTCGATTCAGATTCTTTAATTCTAACTGGAACAGACTTCTCAATGCAGATTGCCTTGTACAACACAGCATTTTGGGCAGCGATATGTTCGCGTATTGTCGAAATTGTCCAGTTAACAGAAGTGATTCTTCGGGTTGTGAAGACATGCCCGTTGTGCCGACACCAGCCCCGCCAACACAAGTAACTCCAATGCCTACCCCCTATCCTTCCAGACCTGATAACTGGTATTATGAGTTTCGCATGGCAGAGCAGCAAAGAGTTTTCATCGAAAGAATAAATAGAATTGTTGAAGGTATCAATGATATCGCCCTGTATGTTGAAGCACAGCAAATTCTCGAGGAAGGTGTCGGACAAATCGGTACGAAATCCGGATACACGCTGGGCTTTGTTTCAACAGCGCGGTTCAATGAATGGTATAGGCGTGATTCTGCAAGTAGCGGTCTCTCCAGTTGGCTGCAGGATGGTGCTATGTCAGGATTGGGGGAGTTGGCAGAGAGATCCTCGAAGTTCGCACGATTTGCCAAGCCTCTAAAAGTATTGAGCCTAATAATGTTTGTCCGCGACGGGGCTCAGGTGATGGGTGATATGTATGTCAACCATTTTTTAGAGCAGCCTGGTTGTATCGGTCTTGTTTATGTTATTGGTGGTAAAGAAGTTCGCTTTTGCTACGGATGGGACGAACACACTATTGAGAAGACATTTGGAGATATTGATTGGGTTAAGCCTGGCAGTTGGAGTTTGGGGGATTGATTATGAATCGCTTTTGTGCCCAGATTGCTTATTTCTGCTTTTGTGTAGGTCTTGGAATGGAGGTTTGCGTACATCTGTTCTCGATAGAAGCACATAGCAATCAATTGTTCAATGTAATCAAACTTAGTTTGATCAGCATTATTGTAATAACTCAGATAGTAGGTTTGTTTGCTGGTAAGAATCGAAAAGAATAAAAGCAGTTCGGATTCCTGTCATGAAACACTTGACCTGATTCTATCGTTTGCTACAGATAGTCTTTATCTCCGACGTAAGTGATAGACTGTCAAAGGCAAATATGGCGTGTAGTTCTGGATAAAACATTGCGCGTTACTTGAACAACAAACTGGCCATCCGGTAAACAACGGATGGCCTTTCCTATGCTGCCAGCAGGAGTTCCATGTTGTAACGGCGAATAGGCATAATACCCCCAACTGGCGTGACCAGCTCACTGCGGTCAATGGTGTGGGCATTACCTACGACCAGATTGGTAACCCGCTGAATGATGGTGAGTGGACGTATACTTGGCAGAATGGCCGGCAGCTTGCGCGCATGCAGAAGGATGGCGTGGATGCATCCTTTGTGTACAACGAGAACGGCCTGCGTGTACAGAAGACCGTGAACGGTGTCGTGACCAAGTACACGCTGCATGGCAAGAACGTTGTGCACATGACGCAGGGTAATGATGAACTGCACTTCTTCTATGATGCAAGCAACAAGCCTGCTGTTGTGGTCTACAATGGTGTACCTTACAGCTATGTGAAGAACCTGCAGGGCGACATTGTTGCCATTCTGGATACTGCTGGTAATGTGGTAGTTAGCTATGTGTATGATGCTTGGGGACGTCCCATCAGCAAGACTGGCAGCATGGCGGCTACGCTGGGCACGGTGCAGCCCTTCCGCTACCGTGGCTATGTCTACGACGAAGGGACGGGGCTGTATTATCTGAGGAGCAGATATTACGATATGGCCATGTGTAGGTTCCTAAATGCAGATAACTTGATTGGGAGCATCGGGCGACCTTGTTCACACAATTTTTATGCCTATGGAGCCAATACCGTGATTACCGTTGCGGACTATGATGGCCAGTCTATCATTATGCTAACAGATGATGCGAACCTCTCGCACACGTCGTTGCTTATTCGAGATTATGGGGAACAGTGGCATTATTTCTATTGGGGTGCAAACCCTGAAACGGCTGAAGTTTCCTTTCAAGCTGGCACCTGCTATGTGCATTGCGAAGTTAATGGGCCAGTAGCGCTCGCTATCAATGCGATAAGTAATCAGCCTGGCAATGGTGTGCTGATCTATGAACAGATTACCTTTGATTATTATCCGGATGATGACAGTAAAACGCTTGCTTCGATCAATACATACCTTAACATGAATGGGTTGTACGATTACAAATACGATCGAATGATATACTTTGAACTTCCCACAACTCTTTCTGGTTCAGCACATTTGCGTGCGCTATATCTGGAAAGAAAGCAAGCGGAACTAACCTATAATCTCTTTACGAATAATTGTGCACAAATGTGCCTTGATGTTATGGGGTATGGTTTGGCTTTGGACAATTTGCTCGATCTGGAATCAATGAAAGCTCAGCTTACTAACTATGGTAAATCCATCTGGCCACTCTTGATTCACTTGAGGATCGATGCTGATAACTACTATAACGATAAACTGTGTTATGCTATGAATGGCCCTTTACAGAAGTGGCGAATGCAAGTGTATGGGAGGAGGTCTGTCCAAATGTAGCGTGGATAGAGTCTGCACCTGTTTTGTGAAGATCTCAAGTGAATATGGGAAATGACAGGAGGAATCCATATGTCGATGCGTTGGTTATGTTTCTTTTTGCTTTCTTGCCTTTTTCCTACTGTGTCGGAAGCAGAAAGCAGTGCAACTGGTTTATCCAGTAACGTGGGTTATCCTCACATGGCAATCGTTGGCGGTGTTCCTTTTTTCACTGCTCCGGATATCCCGATGTCTTTTCAAGATACGATATATGCAATATCGGGGGAAGCGTTAATAGAATACTATTCTGCAGATCATATCACTGCAGTTCTATCTTATCATAATGGATTGCTTGTTGTTTTAGAGCAGAGGTCCTTAATGGAATCAATAATGAATGTTAAGGCAAGGTCAATTCGATTTATCTCTATTGGGGGGGCTACTGAAGAGAGTTATCTGAATTTACAGTTGCCGGAAAGTACATATCTGTGGAACGTTCGATATCGAAATGGTAAGCTGTATGTTCTTTGTCTGGATAGCGCTCGTCAGTTCCACGTGCTTATCTATAACGATGAGGGGCAGCAGATAAGTCATTATTCTAATACAGGATACCTTTATGATACTTGCTTCCCGTTAAGCCGTGACGATAAGTATTTGCGTATTTATGACATTGAGACGGGTTCTGTCTATGAAACGGATGTGTTACAGAGTTCCTCGATGCAATTTGTTTCACATAATGGCTTCTTGTATTATACTGACCAGACTGGCCTTCACAGATACACTTATCATACTCATGTTGATGATGTTATATATCGTGCTGAAGGAATCAACTCATCCACCAACTTTATTATTTATGATAATTCCGTATACATCTTGTATGTACCTGATACATACGTTTCAGTTCTGGATTTAGAAACCATGGGCATAACCACAATTAGTATTCCAGTATATCCGGAGTATGCTGCAATAGCGAATGACACGCTGTACATATATGAGAGGAACCATACGGGTGGGATAGCAGAAATAGATTTGAATACCTTAGAGGTACAGGTGTGGTTGCTTGACCAAGACCGTATCCCATTAGGTGGTGCGTAAGTAGAATGTGGAGCATGAAGCACAGTATCAGCAGATGATCAAAACATTTCAGCACAAGTTGTCGCGGCATTGCTGATATCAACGATAACCTCGATGACATGGCGCGCAGGCTGGACAACCAGTCCACCTGATCCCCTACCGACCCACTGGCCATCCGGCATTGCCGGGTGGACTTTTTGTGCTGCCAGCAGGAGTTCCATGTTGTAACGGCGAATAGACATAGTACCCCCAACTGGCGCGACCAGCTCACTGCTGTTAATGGTGTGGGCATTACCTACGACCAGATCGGCAACCCGCTGAACGATGGTGAGTGGACTTACACCTGGCAGAATGGCCGGCAGCTTGCCAGCATGACAAACGGCGAAACCACGGCCAGCTTCGTATACAACGAAAACGGGCTGCGGGTGCAGAAAACCGTGAATGGCGTTGTGACCAACTATACGCTGCATGGCAAGAACGTTGTGCATCTTACCCGCGGAAATGATGAACTGCATTTCTTCTATGATGCAAGCAACAAGCCTGCTGTTGTGGTGTATAACGGTGTGCCTTACAGCTACATGAAGAACCTGCAGGGTGATGTGGTTGCTATCCTTGATGCCAATGGTACGGTTGTTGTTCGGTATGTGTATGACGCCTGGGGACGCCCCATCAGTAAGACTGGTACTCTTGTCAGCACGCTCGGCACTGTGCAGCCGTTCCGTTACCGCGGCTATGTCTACGATGAAGAGACGGGGCTGTATTATCTCAGGAGCAGGTACTATAGGGCGAGACTCAATCGATTCATTAATGCAGATACCTACACTTGTACAGGAACGCAGCCCCTCAATGCAAATATGTTCAATTACTGTGGTCATGATCCCGTGAACACCATTGATTCTACAGGTAAGTACAAGACACGGATTATTACGAGTGTTGAAACGCATATAGTAGAGGATTCAACAGAAAAAGTATATTATGCTACCACAATTAAGTATTACTGGGCTGATAGCAACGATTTGTATAGTGTTTTCGGAACACCTGAATTCGCTGAAACATTTGAGTACCATATCACAAACAGCGGTATCATTAGTTTTTCGAATTCTCAGCCTGATGCAATTGAGTTGTTAGATCCGCTTATGTCTCTCACGTTGGCATCTGAAATGCAGACGCATGCCCACACGCAAGTGCCTGGTTCTTTGGAAGGCCGAACAGTTACAGGTATGGCATTTGAGCTGTTTGCGCATCTCGGAGGCAGTTTGGCGGGCATCAAACTCGGAAATACAGGAACGACAGAAATGGGTAGCAACCAAAAAGAGAGCATCGGTTATGATTATAATGCTGATTGGTTTGAACATCCGGTTCGGAATCTTGGTACGATACTAAATGCGCTTATGAATTAAAGGAGAGAGAATCGTTATGAATGTAAAAAATCGGAAAGTGGTACGGGGAATATGTATTGCAGCTGTTCTTGGTATTCTGCTGCTATTTCTTTTTTTCTCCCCTATAGTGTTATTTTGTTTTTCAGATATGGTGCTAAAGGGCGAGCTTGATAATGTTTACGTGAATGTATCATACGAAGATTGGAAAGAAGTTGATTTGCCGGGAATGGGGGCTTTTATGCTTCCATATGACTGGAATCTAATCTGCGAAGATTCTTATTTACATATTGTCAACGCTAATTCAGATGTAATTGCTGTAGGAGACCTATATTCTTCTTCAGATCAGCTTATGCTATATCGTAAAAGCAATGATACACTAGCTTTGCTTTCATACATATGCGGGGATCCAATTGAGGAATATGATTACAAATCCATTTCGGGGATTAACAATATCGACAGATGCAGCATCTTTCAGATTACGACCGCAAATAGCGACCATAATATCACAGCACTGTGTTTGTCATTGATTGACCCTTACTCGAATGAGCTTTACTTCGTTTTCCCTTTCGCGACGGATAAGGAAGCGACTGAACTACAAGAGATCTTGCAAGCCATAATGTATTCATTTGTCATAGATGAATAGGCGGTGACTCCATGGACACCACCCTACAATCGATCATCGAAATCGCGCTGCAGCAGGGCTTGAGCGCGGCACATTAATACCCTCTGGCCATCCGGCACCGCCGGGTGGCCTTTTCTGTGCCATTAGCAACCCGCTGAACGATGGCACCTGGACGTACACTTGGCAGAACGGCAGGCAGCTGGCGCGCATGCAGAAGGAAAGCGTGGATGCATCCTTTGTGTATAATGAAAACGGCCTGCGTGTGCAGAAAACCGTGAATGGCGTTGTGACCAACTATACCCTGCATGGCAAGAATGTGGTGCACATCTATATGGTCGAAAGGGAAATACAAAGCGCTGACTTCCTGAGTTGCGGATTTGCCACCTTCGTACCGAAGACATTTGGGGCCGGGTTTTTTACTCCGCGCCCCGACACTATCGTTCCCCAAAGCAGGCAGACAACCTGCTCATTGTCCAGTCGACTCACATTACTATCATCATCCGAAAAAGGCGGAAAAGTCCAGAAGAGCTCCCACAACTCCTTGATTCTCCTACCTTCCCGCAATTTTCGCCCTTTCCGGAAAACCTCCGACAATCATCCGGGAAAGCCGCGAAACAGTATTAGCAAGGGCCTGAGCCACCCTCTCCAACCGCCGAAAAAGAAGGCCGCTGCGACAAATCTGTCACAACGGCCCAAGGAAGGCGTCTGCATCGAAATGCAAAAAACCTGAACGTTCACACATTTTTGTTTACGCTATCGTTCACTCAATTCCGATCATTCCAAGCATTCAAAGCCTTAATAATCGCCTTTGGTAAGGATGAGGTCCCCGGTTCAAATCCGGGTATCAGCTCCAGCAGACTTGCAGAAACGCAAGTCATTTTTGTTGTTTCACGGAAAATAGTGCAGGATGACGTGGTATCATCCTGCATTTTCTGCATCTCATTTGTCCGCAGGGGCGATTCTGTCACAGAAAATGTCACATTCTCGCCCGGAAAAAGTCCCGCAAACCCAGATATTTCAACAGGTTGCGGCCTTGGGGCTGTGTCACATTCCCTGTCACATAGCCCCTGCTATAATGCCCCTCTCTCCATCCCGGAGGGGGGCATCCCTTATCCCACCACCTTCAAACACCCATATACCATGGTTCTGCTCAGCCCGCACACCCGCGCCAGTTCGGTCAGGTTCATCGTCCCGCCACAAACGCAGGATAATGCTTGTAAAACAACGTGGTGATGTCCTCTTTCGTGGCCCGGGGTCTGCCGATACTCACCGGGGCGACCCAGGAGCATTCGGTTGTCCTGAACCGGCGCAGCGTGATGACTTCTGCAAAGTTGATGTCCCGATGGATTCGCTCGCACCTCCTGCGTGTCTGGGTGCAGCTGACGCCTCCTGTCATAGTTACTATTCTACAACAAGAGGCGCCTTTTTTCTATCGTCTGGTCTCCTGGGAATTGTCCAGCTGCCTCCCGTGACCTATATTTCACGCCATTCGCATGGGAATCGGACGCCGGATACGGCTGCCAACAGGCAGAGGCAGCTTGCGGCATCGTCGCTTTGTCAGTCTGCGTCCCCTTTGGGCGCGATTTCATTCCACAGCGTTGCGCCCAGCAGCAGCGCGCCGCCCACCCACTGCCACAGGGTCATGGGCGCCTCCCGCAGGACGAGGGTGGATACCAGCACCGCCACCAGGGGGTCAATGTAGGAAAGGACGGCCACCTTCTGGCCGGGCAGCTCCTTGATGGAGGAAAAGTACAGCACATAGGTCAGGCCGGTGTGCACCAGGCCCACCACCAGCAGGCAGATCCAGCCGGTGACATCCATGCCGGCCAGGGTCACGCCGCTGGTCAGGGCCACATAGGGCGTCAGGGTCACGATGGCCGCCAGGAACTGCAGCAGCGTCCTGGGCAGGCCCTCCACGCCCTTGATGAACTTGTTCAGCAGGATCACCGTGGCATAAAACGCCGCCGCGCCCAGGCCAAAGAGGATGCCCAGCAGGTCGCTGCGCTCCCCGGCGGCCTCCTCCGGCGCGCCTAGGCAGGTGATCATCACCATGCCCAGCACCGACAGCACGAAGCACAGTATCTGCCGCCCCGTCAGCCTTTCGCGGAAGAGCAGCGGGCATACCGCCATCACGATCACCGGCGCAAAGTAGTAGCTCAGCGTCCCCAGGGCCACGGTGGTGTGGTTGAAGGCCTCAAAGAGCAATATCCAGTTGACGCCCATCGCCGCGCCGGAAAGCAGCAGCAGCGGAATCTGCCGCCGGATCGCCCGCCACGGGATCCTCTGCCGGGTCAGGAGCAGTACCCCGCCCACCAGCGCCGTCGCCAGCAGCGCCCGGTACAGCGCCAGCTCGCCGGAGGTGACGGGAATGAACCGCTTGAAGAGGCCGATGGTGCCGAAGATGACCATGGAGGTCACAAGAGAAATGCGCGCTCGTTTCATGAGGGAAGAGCCTCCTGTTGTGTCAGATCAGAATGACCCCATTGTACCATCTCCTTTGTATACAGGACAAGGCATTCGGTCGGAAAATGCACAGGAAGTGCAGCCGGGTGAAAAATGGTTATTCACGTTTTCTTAGGGAATGACCAACAATATAAGTGGGAAGCCGCTTTCGCCCGCCGAAAGCGGCGCAAAGGCGCTGGGGGAAAACTACCGGAGTTTTCCCCCCGTCCCCCTCCTGCCCCCAAGGCGTCGGAAAGGCGGCTGCATATCGGGGCGGCGACGTTGCGGAGGGTTGCTTGAAAGAATAAGAACGAGGGCGCAACCCTCCGCAAAGACGCCGCATCTTCCCCTTCAAGGCTTCGATGCAGCCGCATTTGCTGGGAAGAGAACAACTCCCTCCACTCATTCATATTCCCAAATTTCCCGTGAATAACCTCTTCTTGCAACCCCTTTCCCCTAACATTCCGTGAAAAGCCGGATGAAAAACGGCAAAAAACCGCCGCCTCGCAGCATCATCGGCTGCAGGGCGGCACTTCCACATGTCATTTGGACGGGAACATCTGCGTGAAGGACTCGTAGTGGTCATTTGTGTAGTACACCAGGCCATCATTGGAGAAGACGATGCGCTCGGCCCCGCGCTTACCGGACACATAGTTGGCGTCGGCCTCGTACCAGGTGCGGCCGGCCTTCTCCGGTAGGAGCCCCTCATAATTGCCGAAGCGGTCGCCGCCGATGGATTTGCCGGGCGCCACGTCGGAAACACAGTTCTCGCTGCTGTCCCAGCCCAGGGCCTCGGCTTCCTTCTTGGTGATGAAGTTTTCCGGCAGCCCGCCATTTTCGAAGATGTAGTCCGCAATGGCCTGCGGAGCGGTGATAGCAGCCCCGCTGTCCGCCGGGGATGCGGCGTCCTCCGGCAGGAGACCGAAGTGATTGGCCACCAGCAGCAGCAGCACCGCCGCGACGGCGCCCAGGATCGTCTTCCAGTTCAGCTTCTGCATCTTTTGCTTCGTCTGCTTGCTCATTTGTGATACCTCTCTCCGGAACGGATCTTCATCGCGCGGTAGAGCTGCTCCAGCAGCATCACCCGCGCCAGCTGATGGGGGAAGGTCATCTTTGACATGGACATCTCCTCGTCCGCGCGGGCGATGACCCTGTCGGACAGACCCAGACTGCCGCCGATAAGAAACACCAGGTTCGACTGTCCCCGGGTCATCAAGTCATCCACATGGCGGGACAGGCCGGGGGAATCCCACTGCTTCCCGGGGATGGTCATGGCGATGACGTAGTCCGACGGGCGGATGCGGGAAAGGATGGCGTCGCCCTCCTTCTCCTTGATCTGCATTTCGATGGCCGGGGAGGAATTGGCCGGCTCCGGCAGGTCGGGCAGCTCGACCTCCTCCACCCTGCCGTAGCGGCTCAGGCGCTTCAGGTACTCGTCCGCCATCTGCCGGTAGGGCTTCTCCTTCATCTTGCCCACAGCGATGATGGTGATGCTCATTTGACAGCGCTCCCTTCATTTGCAGGCCTGTGGCGGAACAGCCGGATGCCATAGCTGCCGATACCCAGGCCAAAGGCGATCATCACGATGTCCACCATCGCGCTGACGCCCGCCTTCACGCCCTCGCCGTAGGCTCCCTGGGCCAGGTACGCCATGCAGCGATACAGCCCCAGGCCCGGCACCAGCGGGATCATTGCCAGAAGGATGAAGATGCTGGCGATCATGCGCATTTTCCTGGCGCACAGCTGCCCCAGAACCGAACCCAGCAGCGCCGCCAGGAAGATCGAAAGCGGCTCGTAGGCATTCACCTGCAGCAGCGCCCAGTACAGCGCGTAGCTCACGCCGCCGATGAGGCTGGCCGGGAGCCACGCCCTCTTCGGCGCATGCATGAAGATGGCGAAGCCGTAGGTACCCACCGCGCTGGACAGGAAGATGATGAAGCCGTAGCCGATGGTTCTGAGCAGTTCAAGCCAATCCGTCATCACAGCACACCTCCCGTCAGCAGGCGGAAGACCGTGTTGCCGATCAGCGCGCCGCCGGCCACCATGGCCGCCGTCAGGGCCGCGCTGGTGGCCGAGGCAATGCCGGAGACCATATCGCCGCGCATGGTGTCCTGCACGGCGTTGGTCATGGCCAGGCCGGGCAGCATGGGCATCAGGCACGCGGCGATGCAGGCGTCCGTCACCAGCAGCCCCGTGAACAGGTGGAAGAACATGGGCAGGATGGTGCCCAGGAAGCAGCCCGTCAGCGTGCCGACGAAGGAGCGCATCCGGGCCCTGTCCAACAGGAAGGCCACGCCCTGCGCCAGGGTGGACACCACAAAGGCCACCGCCGCATCCCAGCCCCAGCCGCCGAACATCACCGCCCAGCCCGCCGAGGACAGGCCCAGCGCCAGCATCAGCTGCCACTTGGTCAGCTGCGCCCTGCGGCTCTCAATGGCCCGCAGCGCCTCCATGACCTCCTCACAGGTGAGCTGTTCCTGCTCCATACGCCGGGAAATGGCGTTGACCGCATCCACGCGGGTCAGGTCGGTCGCGCCCTTGCGGACGCGCTTGACGGCCGTTTCGATATTGCCGTCGCCCTTGCGGTAGCTGATGAAGATGCCGCTGGGCACGGCGAAGGCCTCCACCTCGCTGAATCCAAACGCATGGCCCATGCGGGTCACGGTCTCCTCCACGCGGTAGGTCTCGCCGCCGTTTTCCAGGATCAGCCGCGCCGCCAGATGCAGCGGGGCCATATAGCGCGCGTCGTCGTTCATGCAGAGGCTCCTGTCATCACACATCAAATTCCGAATTCCGAATTCATCTCACTCCCCCAGCTTTCCCTGGTGGAAGTGCCGCCTGCACAGGCTCACATACTGGCTGGAGCCGCCCAGGAGGATCTGGTCACCCTCCTTGACCACCTTGCCGTCCACCACGCGGGCATTGCAGATGGCCTTGCGGCCGCACCAGCAGATGGTTTTCACTTCCTCGATCGTGTCCGCCCAGGCCATGAGCCACATGCTTCCCTCGAAGAAGTTCTCCTGGAAGTCCGTGCGCAGACCGTAGGCGATGACGGGGATGTTCAGTTCGTCCACGATGGCAACCAGCAGCTGCACCTGGGCCTTGGTCAGGAACTGGGCCTCGTCCACGATGACGCAGTCATACCCGCGGACGCTCTCCAGCGTCGTGTCCTCGACATACTGGCACTCGGTCTCCAGGCCGCAGCGGGACTTCACCACCACCGCGCCGTCGCGGTTCTCCAGCTTCGGCTTGAGCATGAGCACCTTCTGGCCCCGCTCGTGATAGTTATACTGCACCATGATGGCATTGGCGGTCTTGCTGGAGCCCATCGCTCCGTAACGGTAATAAAGCTTTGCCATGGGGAAAGCACCTCGTTCTTATGTGATGCATCCATCATACCACAAAACCCGCAGGAAAAAAAGCCTCGCAGCGAAATAAACGCAGCAGGCCGCTCAATCCTCCGCAGGCAGGTACCGTTCCATCCGCCTGTCGCCCCGGCGGTAGATGTATTCGTCATCCCCGCAGCCCTGCAGCACAATCTGCTCATCATGATAGCGCTTGACGCACCACATCAGGCCCCTGCTGGTGCTGACGCACATGCCAGGCTGAAGCTCCTCCGTGGGAATGTCAAAGGGCTTGGGCATATAGCTGAAATCGCTGAAGATGCCGCAGTAGGGCGCGCTGTTGTCGCCCTCGCTGCGGATGCGGAAATACTGCCCGCCGCTCATCAGGCCCATATCAAAGGGCTGATTGAAGGACGCACCGCAGTAGACATTCAGCTTGTCCATCCGCAGCTGCATGACGTATTCCGTCCGTCCGGTGCAAAGGAAGAAGAACAGCTGGCCTTCGTCCGCCGTGAGCGACGCACCCATCCGCCAGGCCGTCAGGCAGCGCCGGATTCCGGCCTGGGACACCGTGGGCAATGCTGCGCCGGAATGATCGGCACGGAAGCGCTCCCGGCGGCGCATCCTGCCCAGCTGCATGCGGTCAAACCCCTGCCCAAGTTCCGCTGCCAGCGGCGATGCCGTCGCAATCGTTCTCCCATCCTCCATCCGGTAGGCAAAATGCGTCATTCCTTCCCGGCGCACGCACAGGGCGGTCAGCTGCTTCTCCTCCAGCCCGCCGGTATACAGCCGGGCACACAGCGCTCCGTTTTCTTCGCTGAGCACATAGGCAAAGCGTTCCGTCTCCACAATCTCGCTGCTGCCATCCCGATACACGCCGCACAGGAACCTCTCCTGTCCGGCAAAGGTGGAGATGCCCTCCACCAGCAGCGAATCCGTCGTCACGCCGAAGATGCGGCTCAGCCTCACAATGCGTTCCACGCCGGGGATGATCTGATCCAATTCCCAGCGGGACACGGTCTGCCGAGTGGTGTCCAGCCTCTCCCCCAGCGTCTCCTGACTCATTCCCGCAGCCTGACGCAGTTGCATGATCCTCTGTCCCAGTGTCATCATTGCAAAAACGCCTCCTTCTGCTGCCATTATAGCACAGGGAGGCGTTCCGGTCTACCGCACAAAGATGGAAGTCTGTCACGCGCGGCGTGACACGTTCAGATTTCGTTCAGGTCTGCCATCTTCACCCAGTCGATCTCCTCCCACGGCACATGGCAGTAGCCGCCGGGGTTCTTGTCCAGGTATTTCTGATGGTATTCCTCTGCCGGGTAGAAGCAGTTCAGCGGGCAGACTTCTACCGCAAGGGGCGCTGCATACGCCGCCTGCAGCTTCTCCATTTCCGCCCGGACGACGGCCTCGTCCGCCGCGTCCACCCAGTACACGCCTGTGCGGTACTGATTGCCGACGTCCTCGCCCTGCTTCTCAAAGGATGTGGGGTCGATGATGCGGAAGAAAAGTCGCAGGAGCTTCTCCAGGGGCAGGACGTCTGCATCGTAGGCCACGCGGACGGTCTCGGCATGACCGGTGTCGCCCTGCTTTACCTGTGTGTAGGCAGGGGCATCCAGGTGGCCGTTGGCAAAGCCGACCTCCGTCCGTTCCACCCCGGCAATGTTCCCCACATATTTTTCTACCCCCCAGTAGCATCCGCCGGCCAGGTAAATCGTACGCAGATTCATATCCTTCAAGCGCCCCTTCCTCTTCCTGATTCATCCCTGCTTCCGCCCCGTCGCCACGCCTTCATAGGCATTGGTGGCCGGGTCGAAGGACTTGCGGCACTGCACCGTCAGGGTGTCCTCCTTGAAATACAGCAGCATATCCACGCCGCAGGGCGCATTGCCGATAATGAAGCAGCGCACCCGCAGCAGGCCCGGCTCCACCCAGCCGCCGGAGCAGAGCGTCGGCCGCTGCGGCCAGCCGGGGAATGTGTCGATGACGTTCTCCCCCAGGCCAAAGCGCAGGGGATTCCTGCCCAGGTCGTTTTCCCACAGCAGCTCATTCCCCCGCAGCTCCACGGACTTCACGCCCATGTAGTTCGGCGGGAAATGGTAGGGCCCGGCGGCGGCGATGGCATGCTCGGGCAGATTGGGCAGCGCCTGCACGCGCAGGTTCAGGCGAACCTCGTCGCAGTCCTCGATGCCGATGTAGGGGTAGATCTCCTCGAAGAAGGCGTTATAGATGCGCTGCACGCCCACATTGTCCAGGCGGGTATCGGCGATGGTGCACAGCAGCGTGTCCTTCGCCGGGCAGACCACCGCCAGCTGACCGCCCAGGCCGTACATGGCCCAGCCGGCGCGGGTCATCCACACCTGCCAGCCGTAGCCGTAGCGCTCCTCCTCGTTGGCACACAGACGGTTGTCGATGTGCTTCCTGCCCATCTCCTCGCAGAACCACTGCGGGATGATACCATGTCCGCCCTCCATCACCAGGCGGCTGACCTTGTGCAGGTCGCGCAGGGACATACACAGGCCCGTGCCGCCCTGACAGGTGCCCGCAGGGTCGCGGAGCCAGAATTTTTCGTCATCCGCGCCGATTTTGTCAAAGACGCGCGCATTCAGGAAGTCGATGACCTCCTGCCCGGACAGGCGCTTCACCAGCGCCGCCAGCACCTGGGAGCAGCCCGTGTCGTAGTGGAAAACCGTACCCGGCTCGTGAGTGGAAGGCGCGGTGAAGAAGGGCTTCGTCCAGTCCTCGTCCGTCTCCCGGTAGGCCGTGGAGCGGAAGCAGGTAGCCATGCGCAGCATATCGCGGATGGTCAGGCGGCAGAGGCGTTCGTCCGGCTGCTCCGGCAGATAATCGGGGAAGAAGGTGACGATGCGGTCGTCCAGGGACAGCTTACCCTCCTCAATGAGCATGCCGATGGCCAGCCCGGTCATCGTCTTGGACACGGAGTACATCCGGTGGGGCTTGCCCTCCTCAAAGGGCGCATAATAGGCCGTGGCCTTCACAACGCCGCCCACGGACAGGATGAAGCCGTGCATGCACACGTCCTCCCGGCGCAGACGGCTGACAAAATTCTCGACCCTCGTCTTCAAACGCTGATCCAGCATGCTGTATCCTCCCCTTCACGCTTCACTGCGTATTTCGTATTCCACCGCCGCCTGGATGTAGGCGCCGGTGCCCTTGATATCCCAGGAGCCCACGGCCTCACTGATGTAGTAATCATAGGAGCCGTCGCGGTACTTGCCCGGCTGGCCGCCCAGGCCCGCACCAAAGCAGGTTTTGGCCAGGAACATCGTGCCGTCGCGCATTCTGCCGACGAATTCCCGCTGCAGCGCCCGGAAACTCTCCGCCGCCGCGTCGCCCATCTCCGCCGGGATGCAGCCCAGGCGAGCCAGCTTCAGCATCGCAGCCACCATCAGGCAGGAGCCGGAGGACTCCCGGTAATTACCCGCCCTGCCCGGCTGGTCGATGACCTGCAGCCACACGCCGCCGTCGCGGACAGATAGCAGCTTCTCCGACATGCTGCAGGCGATCTTCTCCAGGTCTGCCCGGCATGCATGGCCCGGAGGCAGCAGCTCCAGCACATCCGCCAGCCCCAGCATGTACCACCCCACAGCCCGGCCCCAGCAATGCGCCGCACGGCCCGTCTCCGGGTCGGACCACAGCTGCGCCCGGGATTCGTCCCAGGCATGATGGTTGAGCCCCGTTGCGGGCTCCAGGGTGTGTCGATAGGCCAGCTGCAGCTGCCGGGCCGCGTCCTGCACGCCGTCCTCGTCCCCTGTCATCAGGCAGTACTCGGTGTAGAAGGGCGCGGACATGTGCAGCCCATCCAGCCACATCTGGTAGGGATAGCACTTCTTGTGCCAGAAGCCGCCGTCGGAGGTGCGGGGCTGTCGGCGCAGCTGTTCGCGCAGCATGTCCGCCGCCTTCCGGTATTTCTCCTCTCCCGTGGCCTTCCAGAGGTACAGCGCCTGGCGGCCATCACAGATGTAATCCAGGTTGAAGCTGTCAAAGGTGTAGTCACGGATGCTCCCGTCTGCCGAGACGAAGGTATCCATGGCCTCACGGATGTAGTCGAAGTATTTCTGCTCCCCTGTCAGGCGATGCAGCGCCTCCATGCCCCGCCACATCACGCCGTAATCATAGCTCCAGCGGGCAGTCAGGAGACCGAATTTCTTCATGAAGCTCTCCGCCATCAGCACAGCGGAGCCAGGCAGATATTCCTTCAGCATGCTTTCTCTTCCCTTCACGCATTTCGGCGCAGCACATCCGGGGCGTCCAGCCGGGACAGCACATGGCGCAAGATCTCCCCGCACCACTTTTCCGTCCGCCGCACATCCCGGCACAGGCAGCGGCGGATGTCCTCGCCCTCCGCCAGCGCCCGGGCATGCTGCTCAGGCGTCAGCTCGCCGGATCGCAGCGCGCCGTCCAGTTCTTCCCTGTCGTCGGTGTGGACGTCGCCCTGGGGGCTGAAGATCACATCCAGGTACTGATCGACGAAGGCCGCCACGCCGTCGGAGTCATATTCGATGCGGTCAATGACGTCCGCATACCACACGGACACGCGGGGAATCGCCTCCCAGAGCGCCCGGGGACGGTACTTGACCGTCAGCACCCGGTGCTGCCCGTCGGGGACGAGCTGCAGCCACAGCATCCCCGCACCCGCTACGGGCACCTTGCCCGCCTTGGGCATGCTCCAAGTGCACACGTCGCCGGAGAGGATGCGGATGACGCACGCCAGCCCCCGGAATTCCGGCAGATCAACGCGCATCTGGTAATACGGGAAGCCCTGAAAGCCCCAGCCCTCCCGCGTCAGGCGCTTGCGCTTCATTTTTCCGTTTCCTCCAGCAGCTGCATCACCAGCCGGGCATGGCGCACCGCCCCGGTGAAGCTCAGGTGGGTGTTGTCCTGCACGCCGTCGGGGTAATTGGGATGGCCGGGGGCCTGCCAGTTGAACAGCTGCTTCGAAGCCTCCGCACCCATTTCCGTCAGCAGCTGTTCCGTCGCCCTTTCCATGTCCAGCAGCCGCACGCCCCGGTACGCCGCCAGGTCGCGCATGGCGGCAGGGTACTCTCCGTGGGTGTGCTTCAGCCGGCCGTTTTCATCAAAGTGACGGCGGGCGATGGGCGTGAGCAGAACGGGCTCCGCGCCCTGGCGGCGGGCAGCGTCGATGTACATGTTCAGATACTCCGGGTAGGTGACGCGGGCAACGGTGGCGCGCTCGACATCCTCCTTCTCGTCGTTGTGGCTGAACTGGATGAAAAGCTTATCCCCCCTGCGCAGGCACAGCTCGATGAAATTCAGCCGCTTCTCCGCCACGAAGGACTTGCTGGAGCGTCCGCACACGGCGCAGTTCTCCACATACACATTTTCTGCCATGGCCTTGAAGGGCGTGCCCCAGCCGGTCATGGGGTAGAATTCGGGAGCATAATCCGCCATGGTGGAATCGCCGCAGAGAAACCAGGTCGGGGTACGTTTTGTGGGATTCCAGCCGTCACAGCCGCCGATGACCTCCCGGATGGTCAGCAGCGACGCTTCCTCCTCCGTCAGGCGGGCAGCGGCGGGGTGGCGGGGCGTCTGGTCGGCCCGGGCGCCCATTGTGCCGTATTCGCCGCAGCGGCGGGTGAGCTTGTTGTCGCCCCAGTCCTGGAAGCCCTCGGGGGCAACGCATTCGTCCATTTCGCATTCCAGGAACAGCGTGTGGGCAAAGCGCCGCCACGGGCGGCCCAGGTACGCCTGTCCGGGTTCGCAGTCGCCGGTGAGGCGGCAGCGGTGGAAAACGAGGCCGTAGGGCGCCTGCTCCGGGGTGTTGGCGGCGGTATAGAAGCCGCCGCGTTTGTTCATGTGCAGCGTGCAGCCCTCGAACCAGCAGGCATAGGGGCCGAAGATGAAATCCACATCGCCCTGGATGAAGCAGTTCTCGAAGTACTGCCGTCCCAGCACCAGCGGGCAGTCGCCCACGGAGACGACGCCCTCGGGAATGAGCCGGGGCAGGGCGTCCCGGGCCACCTTGGGCATGGTGGGGCCGCAGAAGAGCGTGTCCTGACAGGCGATCATGCGTACATTGCGCCACACGCCCCGGTCACCCGCTGCATACACCGCCACGGCCTGTCCGACGACGGAGCCGTCCCCCGCGTCGTTGCGGATGGTGATATTTTCGATCTCCACATTGTCGCCGGTGACGAGGAAGGTATAGCTGAGGAACGTGCCCTTTTCCTTCCCCTCCTCATTGAGGTCATGGGCGCAGCCGGAGTGGGTGATGACAGTGCGGTCCCGCGCCTCGCCGATGATGCGCACATTATCCTTGTTGACAATGACCCGCTCGTGGTACTCGTCCATGCGCACCAGGAGGATGGTGGGCTGGCGGTTGCTCATGGGAATGGCGTCGATGGCCCCCTGGATGGAAGTGAAGTCCCCGGAGCCGTCCTTTGCAATAATGTACATGCTTTTCTCCTTCCCCTCTTTCCCTTACACGAGGCAGAGCCGCCGCAGCCCGTCCGCCACAATGCGCGCAAAGGCCTCCGCCCCGGCGCGCTGGGTGTGGGTGTTGTCCTTCGACCCATTGGGATAAGCGGGATACAGCCCCGGCGCAACGTTCATGAACAGCGCCGAAGAGGCTTCCTCGCCCATGTCGCGGATGAGCTTTTCGCCCTCAGCCAGCACATCGATGAGGGGCACATTGCACGCCGCAGCCAGGCGGCGGGTCGCCGCCGCATACGTTCCGGGATGCCCCGGATAGGCTCCGTCCCGCCACCAGTTGCAGGGCGTGTGGGTCAGCAGCACCGGGATGGCCCCATGCTGCCGCGCCGTGTCCACAAAAATGCACAGGTTGTTGACGAAGGAGGTATCCGCATCCGTGTGCCGCCAGACAAGGTCGCTGCCGTCATTGTGGCCGAACTGGATCAGCACGATATCACCCTTTTGCAGCGCCTTCTCCACCGTCACAAAGCGCCCCTCGGACAGGAAGGACTTGCTGCTGCGCCCGCCGATGGAATGGTTGACAAAGGCAATCTCCGGCAGCATTTCACCAATAACCTGCCCCCAGCCGGTGATGGGAGCCTGCTCAGGCTTGTAGGTTGCAGCAGTCGAATCGCCGCAGATATGGATGGTCATGGACATAACCCCCTTGTCAAAGGTGTGATTCAGGCGTCACAGGTGCAGCAGGCCGACCATTTCAGCCCTCGACCATGATGGTTTCCCCTGCCCTGTGCGCAAACTCGCGCCCGTCCGCCAGCTTCAGCGTGCCGTCTGCCCCGGCGGTGATCTCCGCCCGGTATGCCGCGCCGTCCCAGGCGATATCCACCGTGTATCCTCCGCGGGCGCGGATGCCCTTCGCTTCGCCCTTTGTCCACTGGGTCGGAACGGCGGGCAGCAGGCGCAGAAAGCCTTCGTGGCTCTGCACCAGCATCTCCGCCATGCCCGCGATGGAGCCGAAATTGCCGTCGATCTGGAAGGGCGGATGGTTGTCGAACAGGTTCGGCAGCGTGGAACGTTCCAGCAGCAGGCGGATGTTCTCGCCCGCCCTTTCGCCGTCCAGCAGACGCGCCCACAGGCACATGATCCACGCGCGGCTCCAGCCGGTATGGCCGCCGCCGTTCGCCAGGCGCTTCTCCAGCGTGGCGCGGGCCGCCTTGAAGGCTTCCTCGTCCGCCGGAGTGATCTCGTTGGAAGGGTACAGGGCAAAGAGGTGGCTGATGTGCCGGTGACCGGGGCAGCCGTCGCGGCAATCCCGCAGCCACTCCTTCACCAGGCCATCCTCCAGCTGCACGGGCTTCAGCCGGGCACGGAAGGCCGTCCAGGGAGCAGAATCCCGCCCGATGACAGCTCCGCACTCCTCCAGCGCAGAGGTCAGCGCCCAGAGGATCTGCGCATCCATGGCCGCACAGTTGCTCAGCGTACCGGAAGCGCCCGAGGGCGTGATGTACACATTCTCCGGCGAGGAGGAGGGGCTGACGGTCAGCGTGCCGTCGGGCCGCTCAACACAGGCGTCCAGGAAGAAGCAGGCCGCGTCCTCCATCAGGTCGTAGTGGGCACGCAGGAAGTCCGCATCCAGGGTGAAGCGGTAATGCTCGGCAATATGCAGGCACAGCCACGCCGCGCCCATGGGCCAGTAGGTTGCCGGGCAGTAGGTGTCCTGCGGCGCGCAGTCGCCCCAGAGGTCGGTGTTGTGGTGAGCCACCCAGCCCCGGGCGCCGTACATCCGCTGCGCCACGTCGCGCCCATGGGGCTGCATGCGCCGCAGGTGGTCGAACAGCGGCAGGTGCATCTCGCTCAGGCCGCACACCTCCGCCGGCCAGTAATTCATTTCCGTGTTGATGTTGATGGTGTACTTACCGTCCCAGGCGGGATGGAAGTCATCGTTCCAGATGCCCTGGAGGTTGGCCGGCAGCGTCCCCGGACGGGAGCAGCCCGCCAGAAGATAGCGCCCGTAGGAGAAGTACATCTCCTCCAGACCGTTGTCGCCTTCTCCCGCAGCATAACGCGCCAGCCGCCGGTCAGTGGGCAGGGCGTCCAGGGCGTCGTCCCCGTGCAGGTTCAGGCTGCAGCGATCCATGATCTCCCGGTGGTCGGCAATGTGGGCAGCCTTCACCGCGTCGTAACCCGCAGCGACCGCCCGGCTCAGCCAGTACAGGCACTCGGCCTCCATGTCGGCAACCCGGTAGGTCGTGGCCGCCGTCAGGAAGATATCCGCCTTTTCGCCGATGTGCAGGGTGTTGCCGATGACATGCACGCCCTCGCCCACTGCACGGCACATCGCCATGTAGCCCACGCCGTCATCGCCCGCACGGCCCGTGAGCAGGATGGTGCACTCGTCCACCCTGTCAATCCGGCTGACATAATGCCCGCGGCGCAGCAGCACCCGCGCCGGGAAGCCCTCATGGCGCATGCAAAACACCTGATGAGGCGCGCTGATGAAGCACTCGCGGGAGACAGCCCGCTCCTTGCGGACATAGCTGACCCGGTACAGCCCATCGCGGATGTCCAGCTCCCGGCGATAGTCGGTCACCGGGCGCTCATGCCGGGACATATCCGTACCCCGCATGTTGCGCATGCCGTGCAGGCCCTCCGGGGGCTCGCCATCCAGCTGCTGCAGGATCAGGTCGCAGAGCACCTCGTAGTGCCTTTCGCCGTCCGGGGTGGCGGTGAGGGCCTCCTCGGCCAGCTGCTGCGCCTCCTGAATGCGATCCTCGTCCAGCAGGCGGCGCACCTCGGGCAGGTATTTCTTCGCGTCCGGGTTGACGCGGTCCCGGAAGCCGCCGTACCAGCAGGTATCCTCATTCAGGCTGATGCGCTCCAGCGCCGTGCCACCGAAGACCATCGCGCCCAGGCGGCCATTGCCCAACGGCAGGGCAATATTCCAGTTCTTCGCGGGCGTTTCGTACCACAGCTTCCTGTTTTTCATTCTTTACGCCTCCAGCTTCACGCTTTCGTCGATGTCCAGCCATTCGCCCCGGACACCCCGCACCTTCACGCCCCGCAGGTCAACACCCACAGCGTTGCGCAGGAAGAAGCCCGCGCCCTGCATTTCCGGACAACCGGTCATCATCGCAGGGCGCCCCGGCTGGCCCTCCGGGGCCATTTCGACCACCACATCCTGCAGGGAAACGCCCTCCACAGGCATCTCCGCCAGGCCATAGAAGAACCCTGCACAGGCCGTGCACCCCCGCGCCCGCACACCGGAGATCGACACATCCCGCAGGCACGGCGTACCCACATCCACCGGGTAGGGCGTCTTTTCCCACACATGCTTCATGCTCATGTCCGTGCCGCAGGAGTAATACATGTTGAACACAAAGGGGCACATGACCCTTTCCATCACCAGGTTGGTCAGCTGGACGCCCTCCACCGTGCCGCCGCGCCCACGACGGGTCTTGAGGCGGACGCCGCGGTCCGTCTCATAAAACACGCAGGAGGATACCACCACATTGCGCACATCGCCGGACATCTCGCTCCCTAGCACCACGCCGCCATGACCGTGCAGGAAGTGGCAGTTCGTGATAATGATGCGCTCGCAGGGACGGCGCTCCGGCGTATGCTCCGTGCCGGACTTGATGGCAATGCAGTCATCCCCCACGTCGATGGTGCAGTCGGAAATGCGCACATCCCGGCAGGCGTCGGGGTTGATGCCGTCGGTGTTGGGGGAATCGGCCGGGTTTTTGATATTCAGGCCACGCACGGTGACGTTGCGGCACCGCAGGGGATGCACCGTCCAGGCAGGAGAATTGGTGAGCGTCAGGTTTTCCAGCGTCACATGCTCGCAGTCCGTAAAGCAGACCAGGCATGGCCGGGGATGCGCATTCTGCTTCGCCCTTTGACGCGCCCACCAGTAGCTGCCCTGGCCATCCAGGGTTCCCAGGCCGGTCACAGCCACGTTCCGCGCCTTTTCTGCGTACACGCAGGCCTGGTGCATCAGACCGGCATGGCCCTCGTATTCCAGCGGAATGAGGGGGAATGCGTCCTTGTCCTGATGGAAGCGCAGCACCGCGCCGGCCTCCACATGCAGGTGCATATTGTCATACAGGCGGATGGAGCCGGTGGGGTACACCCCCGCCGGGACATTCAGCACACCGCCGCCCTGCGCCTTCAGGTCGGCAGCGGCGCAGGCAAAGGCCTCTGTCCAGTCCGCGCCGTCATGGGACAGGGCGGCATATTCACGGATGTCTGACATGGAATCCTCCTTCCGACCCGGCGGCGCGGGTTTCGCGCTTCTTACTCCGTCATGGCGCGGGCATACGCGGTGCGGTAGATATCCAGCACCCGATCAAGGCCCATGCGTTCCAGCTGGGCAATGAAAGCGTCATAGTTGCTCAGGGGCTCCGCGCCGGTAATGAACTTGATGTGCATCTCAGTGAAGTAATTGTTCACATCGTCCATCACGCTGTCGATCACGGCCCGTTCCTCCACGGTGAAGGGAATATACGGCGGGAAGATCAGCGCGGTGGACGCGTCGGCCCAGGTCTGCTCCGCAATCAGCTGCTCCTCCGGATAGCTGGCCAGCACCACGTTCTCGCCATCATACTTGGGGAAGGACGCATGGCCGATGGCGTACTCATACAGCATCAGCCAGTCGTGGTCGGGGTCAATGGACAGGGCATGCTCGGTCAGCTGCTTTTTCCCGTCCACCACCGTGTAGCTCTTGCCCTCAATGCCCCAGGTCAGGAGCGCCGAGCCTTCCTCGGAGTACATATAATCAATGAATTTCACCGCCGCCACAGGATCCTCACAGGCGGAGGTGATAACGGTGACAGCGGTGGCCATGTGACCCGCCACGTCCTCACGGGGCGTATAGCGCACACCGTCTGCATTCATGGGCCACCCCACGGGGGACATGGCCGCCGCCGCGTCGTTCTCCTGCATGCCGGGCAGGTAATAGCGCCAGGCATTGTCCAGGCCCGCAAAGGAACCCGTCAGACCGTTGACGATGTTCTCCGTCCACCAGCTGTCGGAATGGATCAGGCAATTGGGCCCCAGGAGCCCCTCGGCATACCACTGGTGCATCGTTTCCAGGTATTCCTTGTATTCCGGCTCCATCGGGCCAAAGGCCACCGTGCCGTCCGCCTTGACGCAGAAGGTATTGAGCACCCCGAAGGCCGGTGCAAAATACGGCAGGGCCCAGCCGTCGAAGGGGATCTCGTCCTGGAAGCCGTTGCCGTTGGGATCGCGGAGCTTGAAGGCTGTCAGCACCTCGTACCATTCCCCGATGGTCTGGGGAACGGACAGGCCCAGCTTATCCAGCCAGTCCTGACGGATGATGAGGCCAGAATAGGACTTGCGGCACACATCCTCCACCGTCAGCATGGGGTTGATAGAGGGGAAGTAATACAGCCGCCCCTCCGCCGTTTCCACCTCGCGCCGCAGCTCGGGCCGTTCGTTGAAGATCCGCGTCAGGTTCGGCGCATACTGGGCAATCAGGTCCGTCAGGTCAATGATGGTGCCCTCCTCGTACATCCGATCCATGGCGGCAGAATGCTGCCACATGATCACGTCCGGCAGCTTCCCGGAGGCGACCATCATCTTGTATGCATCCTCGCTGTTGTCCGGCGGGGACTGGAACACCACATCCACCCCCGTGGCCTCCTCAATGACCCGCACCCCCTGGAGGCGGTTATACAGATCCACATCCTCCGTGCGCAGATACCAGGTGATCTGTACAGCCTTCTCCTGCGTCTTCACGCAGCCCGTCAGCAGCGGAAGAAGCAGCATCATCGTCATCAGCAGCGCCAGCAGCCTCTTTTTCATCCCATCCACCTCTTTGTTTTTTGCACACGCCTGTGCCCATGTGCGTCCATTATACCATGAACACAGGCATATGCAAAAGACTGATTCTCATATTTGTCATCAATTGCATGAAGAACCCAAATTCGGGGGCGTCGGTTGCCCGACGCCCCCGATGGGGTCACTTAGGTTGGTTCAGAAGCGGTGTGGAAAATCAGTTGCCGCGGTTCATGAACTCGTCATAGGCCGCCTGGTACAGAGCAACCAGCTCATCCATGCCCATCTTCTGCAGGGTATCCATGTAGACGTCGAAGTTGGTCAGAGGCTCCTGGCCGGTGATGAACTTGTAGGTCATCTCGTTGATGTAGGTGCCAATGTTCTCGATGTCAGCCACGGCCGCCTGGGCGTCGGTGCTCAGAACGATCGCGTTGGGATACTCCAGGGCGTTGGAGGCCTCAGCCCACATCATCGCGGAGTTCACGTAGTTCTCCTCACGGGTGGCAGCCAGGTAATCGGCAGCGCCCCAGCGGGGGAAGGACACGTGAGACATGGCGTAGCGGTACTTGTTGGCGAAGGCGCCGTCGTAGAAGTTCTCGGTCATCAGGTTGGCCCACTCGGTCTCATGCTTCACGCCATTCTCGTCGATGGTGTAGGTACCGTGGCCGGAGGTCCACTCGGGGTTGATGGGGTCGCCCTCGATGGTGCCCCAGGTGGTGCAGTTGGTGCCTTCCTCGGTGTACATCTGGTCGATCAGGCGGGCAGCGGCCTCAACGTTCTCGCAGTCCACGGAGATGACGGCAGAGTAACGGTCGCCATAGCCCATGCCGTAGCGGTCGGCGTAGAATTCGCCGCTACCATTGACGTACTGGGGCCACTGAACAGCCACAAAGTCAGCATTGGGGTTCTTTTCCAGAACCTGGGGCAGACGCTGCTCCCAGTAGTTGGACAGGCCCTTCCAGGAGCCGGCCAGATCGGCGTACAGGTTGGGATCCGCAGACGCAGCAGGGGCGCCGGTCTCGTCCGCGAAGACGTTGCAGAGCAGGCCCTCGGCATACCACTTGTGCATGGTCTCCAGGTAGGCCTTGTAAGCCTGGGTGTACTGGCCGTAGCCAACCTTACCGGTGACGGGATCGATATACACGCCGTTCTGGATGCCGAAAGCAGGCATGAACAGCAGGTGGCCGGCAGAGCCAGCGTCGAAGGGCAGCTCGTCCATCTCGCCGTTGCCGTTGGGATCGCCTTCCTTGAAGGCAACCAGCACGTCATACCACTCGTCGATGGTGGTGGGAGCTTCCATGCCAACGTTGTCCAGCCAGTCCTGACGCATCATCAGGCCCCACCAGGTCACGGCGACCTTCTCCAGGTTGGAGTTCAGGGGGTTGATGACGGTGAAGTACAGGTAGCGGCCCTCGGAGTCCATGAGGGTCTTGGCCACGTGGGGGTTCGCCTCCAGCAGGGCCTTGTAGTTGGGCATGTACTTGTCGATGACATCGTTCAGCTCGATGATGATGCCGTCAGCATACAGCTGGGACACGCCGCCGACGTAGGAGTTGTTGTGCTGCCACTGGATGATGTCCGGGTAGTTGCCGGAAGCCAGCATGGCCAGGTACTGAGCCTGGATCTCATCATTGTTGCCGCACACAACAGTCCAGTCGATGTTGACGCCAGCCATCTGCTGGATCTTCAGCAGGCCGACCAGGCCGGGGTAGATGTAGGGCTCGTACTGAGCGGTGCCGCCGCGCACGTAGTAGGTGACGGTGGGGGTATCCTCCGCCAGAGCGGGGGCCGCAAGCGCCATCAGCATGACCAGCGCCAGCAGAGTAGCCAGGAACTTCTTCATGGGGGTACCTCCTTCTTAAATTGGGTAACTGTATGCTCAACAGCCGCAGCTGTTGGAACCGGAAAGAAGCCGCCGGGGCAGGTGAATTGTAAGCGTTATCATGTGTTCCTATCATAGCACATTCTGCATACATTTGCAAGCGTTTTTTCAGAATTTCTGAAATTTTTCTTCTGATTTATAATCTGCCGAAGATAGGCATAGTTCGCCCTTGGTCTTTTGGTGCATGTGTATTCAATTGGAGAAGCCCGGACATCACATGCCCGTCAGGCCGGAGCGCTCCACACCCTCCATGAACCTGCGCTGCAGCACCAGGTACATCACCAGAATCGGCACAATGCACAGGAACGTGGCCGCCATGAGCATGGCCTCGTTGAACATGACGCCCTCGATGTCATTGGACTGGATCATGGTGTGCTGCTCCTTGTTCAGCTCTGCGTACAGGTTCGGCAGGGAATTGGGCAGCATCTTGAGCCAGACGTCATTGAAGTAGATGCCGGGCTCAAAGTAGTCATTCCAGTGCCAGACGATGGAAAGCACCGTACACACCAGCAGGGAGGACTGGCTCATGGGGAGCATGATGTGCAGGTAGGTGCGGATGGGGCCGCAGCCGTCCACGCGGGCCGCCTCCTCCATTTCATAGGGCATGCCGGAGAAGAACTGGCGGAAGAGGAAGATGAAGAAGCCGCCGCTCAGGCCAAAGCCCAGGAAGGAGGGCACCACCAGGGGCAGGTACAGCTCGCTGTTGATCCATCCCCAGTTGGAGAACTGCATGTACTGCGGGATGATGACGGTCTGCACCGGCACCAGCATCGTCAGAATGACCAGGGTGAAGAGCAGGCCCTTGAAGCGGAATTTGTAGCGGGCAAAGGCATAGCCCGTCAGCGCACAGGAGAAGACATGCCCCAGGGTACAGATGATGGACACGCGCACGCTGTTCCACACATAGCGGCTGAACATGAGCTTTCGATACGCAACGCTGTAGTTGCTCCACGTCAGCTCCGAAGGCAGCCACTTGACGGTGATGTTGATCAGGTCGTCATCCGTCATCAGGCTCTGGGTGATCATCTTGATGAAGGGGTAGAGGAAAACAAAGGACAGCGCACTGAGGAGGAAGTAAAAGCCGGCCTTCAGCAGTCCATCGCGGAACATGCGGACGTAATGGCTGCGGTTGCGGCGCACGTTGGCGTTTTTGTTCTTGGCCATCTTCCTCACTCCTTTCCGCCCGAGATGAACACGTACCGGCCCACAACACCCATGGTCACGCCGCACATCAGCAGCGCAAAGGCGAAGTAGATCCAGCTCATTGCAGCGCCGTAGCCGAACTGCTGGTTGGTGAAGCTCGTCTTGTAAATGTAGTCAATGATGGGATTGGTCGCATCGGTGAAGAACGCGACGATGGTATACACCAGGTTCATCAGGATGACCGGGGAGATCATCGGCAGGGTCACCTTCCAGAACATCTCCCACTCGGTAGCGCCGTCCACGCGGGCGGCTTCATACAGCGAGGTCGAAATGCCCTGCAGGCCCGCCAGGAACAACACGATCTGCACGCCGGACTTCCACAGCACCACCGTGATGCGGTCCAGCACGCCCTGCAGGAACTCCGTCAGGCTGTGACCCAGCAGATCCGCAATCAGCTCCGGCACCACGATGCCCGTGGTGATGGTCGTGCCGTCCGCGCCCATGCCCAGCATCTGCTTCATCACGTAGCCCGCGCCCAGCAGCACCGGGATGAAGAACGCCGCACGGAAGAAGCCGCGGCCCTTCATCGGGCGGTTGATCAGAAT
Organism: Clostridia bacterium; assembly: GCA_017516305.1. Classification (GTDB taxonomy): domain Bacteria; phylum Bacillota; class Clostridia; order Christensenellales; family Aristaeellaceae; genus UBA11524. The sequence continues at coordinate 32,124 of JAFXDB010000112.1, forward strand.
GGCAATGACCAGGGAGAAGACGATGCAGATAGGGGTGTTCAGGAGCGTGTCCAGCACCGTCTGCAGGAACATGGGGACAAAATTGATGTCAGTAAAGAAGATGTGGTTGAAATTCCGCAGCCCCACAAAGCCCATCTCAAAGCCCTTCATCTTCGTGATCTCGGAGAAGGCCAGGCGGATGGAGGTGGTGATGGGCCCCAGGAAGAACAGGCACAGGCCAACAATCCAGGGCGTCAGGAAGATGAGCGCCTCCATGGAACGACGGCGCTCCATGGTGAAGAAGCGGCGCAGGAAACCACGCTTGTTGCCGTCCCGCGTTTTCCTTTTGGGAAGAATGCGGCGCACCGCGCCCCAGAGCCGGAGCAGCAGCGGCTTCACTTTCCCCCACAGCCACCGCAGCGGCCAGCAGAGCCATTTCAGCAGCGGCTTCACTTTCCCCCACAGCCACCGCAGCGGCCAGCAGAGCCATTTCAGCAGCTGCTTCACGCCCCTGCCAAGGACGTCCAGAAGCCTACCCACCGGGGACTGGCTGATGATGCGGGGAAGATCAGTGTAGCAGAAGATGAAGATCAGCAGCAGTGCCGCCAGGGCTGCCACCCAGTCGTGATACGCCACGAAAGCGATGCCCGCCAGGGCCAGCAGCACCAGCAGCGCCTTGCCCAGCACCTTCATCGCCCTGGCAAAGGCAGAGGGCTGCGCCACGCCGTTCACAGTACGCTCAGGTTTCACTGCGCTCCCCCCTTCACGACAATGTAGTCCATGGCCGGGACGGTCAGGCCGTCCACCAGCACCTCGGCGTCGTTGTAGTTGACGCACACGATGCAGCCGTTATCGTAGGTCACCCGGTACACGCCGTCTGCCACGCATTCATGGCGCATCATCAGGGCATTGCGCACCTGCGCCATGTCGCCGGTGGTAAAGGCGGCGGCGATCTCAGCCACCTCGTCGATCCAGGCAGTGTACTGTGCCGTGAACAGGTGCTGATAATCGGTGTACATCAGGTCTTCCGTGCTGCCCCAGGTCAGCTCGAAGTAGGGCATGTAGCCCATCTCCACCCAGCGCAGAACCTCACGGTCCAGGTCGCTGGAAAGGTTGCCGGGGGTTGCCGTGTAGTCACGCACGCCATGCATCACGATCTGGTAGAAGGGCACGGCAGTGGTGGTGAACTGGAAGCCGCTGTCCTCATAGGGGACGTCGGTGAGCATGTCCGCATGCTGCGCCGTGGCAATGTTGCCGCCCTCGACGCTCACAAAGCCGATCCTGTCCGCCGCTTCCGTCAGCATCTGCCGGTATGTTTCCAGCGCCTGCGCGGAGGTGTGGTAGTGGCCGCTGTTGTAATTGAAGGTGACGCAACGGCCCACAAATTCAAACCGGACGCCATCCACAGCCAGCTTCACCGCCTGCTTGCCAAAGGCGGCGTACTTCTCCAGCATCGCCTCGGGGCTGAGGATGAACAGCTCCTCCTCCTTGTTGGTGAGGATGGAATAGTTGCTCAGGTACACCACGTCGTTGCGCCGGGAGTAGCCCCAGCTGTCCTTGCTGGCCTGGACGAAATCCACCGTCAGCAGCAGGCGGCTGCCCATGGCGGACGCCTTTTCCGTCAGGGCAGTCAGCTCGCGGTTGGAGCCAACGGCGCCCTCCACCGGGAAGCGGTTGGGCGTGCTGCCGTAGCCGCCCCGGGACCAGCCCTTGAGCGCGTACACCACGTCCGTCACACCCCGCTCCGCCATTGCATCCATGATGGCGGCAGCCTCCTCCAGGGTGGTCACCGTGCGCTGGACGTCAAAGAGCAGACCCTCCTCGGGCGCGGTCATGAACAGGTCGATGGCCACACTCTGTCCGGAGGTGCGGCGCTCAAAGCCCTGCTCCTCCAGGAGATAGGTGCGGTAAGCCACCGCCATGTCGCTGTAGGTGCACTGCCCGGCAGGCAGGAACATCAGCCGCAGCGCATAGTCCGTGGGCATGGCGCGCTTGTCGTAGGTCTTGATGCTGCGGCTGGTGACGCGCAGGTCATCAAAGCCGCGGCGGTACTGGAAGCTGGCGTAGACATTGTTGATGGCCAGGATCTTCGTGGAGGAGTTGACGACAATGCGGGCGGATTCCGCGCCCTGCTCGATCACCGCCAGCATGGCATTGCCGCCGATGGAGATGCCGTAGACAGGCATCATCACCGTGGGATCCTCCTGGTCGAAGAAGTCCAGGATGACATTCTGCTTTTCCAGGCTTCCGTAAACGCTGAAGTACTGGGTGACCTCCTTGTAATGGGCCTGATCCTGGAATTCCAGGATGGCGCCGGAGCCGTCCGGGTAGAAGAGGAAGCCCTCGGCGTTGTCCGAGCCCGAGCAGAGGAAGGGCATCATGTCTACGGACACGATGGAGAACACATCCGCATCCCCGGCCAGGCTGTTGATCAGCGCGGCAGGCAGCTGCAGCGTTTCGCCCTCCAGGACGGCGTCCACCAGGCCATTCACCGCCGCATAATCCCCCGCCACGGTGACGATCTTCCCCGCCGTACGATTGATGAGCGCTGCATCCATCGTGAACTTCTGCTCATCATAGGTGACCTGCACCAGGCCTTCATAGGGGTCGCCGGTCATTTCAACTGGGTTCCCGGCGTCGTTCAGCTCCGTATACACCCGGCAGACGGTACCGTAGGACAGCACCAGCTTCTCCCCTGCCGGGGTGGCCAGCGCCATGTTCTTGGGGATCTCCAGCTCGTAGTAGTTCCGGATGCCCTCGAAGGGAACGGTGATGAGCACCGTGTCGCCTTCCAGGACGATCTCCACATACAGACTGATGCGGTAGGAGCCCAGGGTGTAGTGCACGCGGACGCCGTTATCGATCAGCTCATAGCCGGTAGACAGCTTCTTATCGTTGAGCAGCACCGCGTTGGTGATGGAGCCCGCGCCCTTGACCAGGTTGGTGATGTTGACGGTGACAAGGCTGCTGGCCTTTTTCTGATTCAGGCCGGCAATCTTGCCAGTAAAGGACGGGTCATTCATGCTGGAAGACCAGGTGACGCCCGTTTCCTTGTCAAGGACATTGATGCCGCAGTGATCAGCCGTCAGGTACAGGGCCAGGCGGTCGGTCTCAGCCACCAGGATATCCTCCGCCAGGGCGGGGACGGCCGCCAATGCCAGGGCCAGAAGCGCGAGGCACAGGACAATCAGCTTTTTCATCATCTTATCCCTCCTGCCTCAGTCAATGCGGTAAATCACTTCGTAGAAGATCTCCTTCACCATGCCCACGAACTGGGAGCTGATGGTGTACAGGAGGATGATGACGGCCCAGATCATCACCATGGTGAACAGGGAAAGGAAAATGACCGCTGCAGTCTTGCCGACGGAGTAGCCGTTCATTTCCTTCAGGGCGACGATCATCAGCAGCACGACCCAGCCCAGGATGCCGACCTCCAGCGTCACATACAGGCCCAGCTGGTTGATGTCCATCAGCCGGGAGGCCAGGGTCAGGATGGGGGTGAAGACGATGTAGGGCACCAGCGCGTAGCTGGAGAAGAGCAGGGTCTCGGTCAGCAGGGTCTCGCCGTCCAGGATGGTGGTCATGGCGTAGGAGGCCAGCACCCAGGTCAGCACCGGCACAAAGAGCTTGCCGCATTCCAGCAGCAGATTGGCCTTGCGCACCGACACCGCCGCCAGGGGGTAATGGGTGAAATAGATGGAGAAGATGCGCACCACCAGCGCCAGCAGCAGCAGCACGATCACCGGCGCCCAGTTCATCCGCTTGCCGCGCTCGCGCTTGATGTGCTCGGTCACCACAATGGGGTGGAACAGGGTCATCAGGCAAAGCTTCAGGCTCCTGACCATGTTACAATCCCCTCCTCATCTGCACGTCGTCGGCCCATTTGTCGGCGTATTTCTTCGCCAGGCCCAGGAGCTTCACCAGCAGGAAGCCGCCGATGAAGATCACCGCCACCACCGGCACAAAGTACTGCCGGAACAGCTCATGCCGGTACTCACCGAAGGCTTCGGAATAGCCTTCCTTGTCATCGGCCAGGTAGTAGGAGTTGAGCGACTCCTCCCACCTTTCCTGCTTGCCCATCACCTTGGCCACGCCCTGATGGGCCAGGGCATAGTTGCTGTCGATTTCCAGCGCCTGCTGCCAGTATACCAGCGCTTCCTCATACCGGCCCTCGCCATGCAGGCGCACCGCTTCATGCACCAGGCCAATGAAGTGCGTGGGGGCAAAGACCGTGATGGAGCCGGTGTTGTAGTCCAGCACATACAGGCGGCCCTGGCTGTCGGCGTCGATGGACACGGGGATCTGGAACAGTCCGCCCACCGTGCCGATGCCGCCGAAGGTGCAAAGGAGATTGCCCTCCTGGTCGTACTGATAGATCAGGCCCGTGATGCGGTCCACCACGGTGATGATGCCGTTATCCTCCACGGTGATGTCCGCCATGGTGGGCTCCAGGGGCTTGCCCTCCTTGTCCGTCAGGGTGAAGCCGTACTTCTCCTCCGGATAGGTGTTGTTGCCCACGGAGTTCAGCTTGCGGATCTGCGCGGTATTCTTGTTGGAAAGAATGCCGTAGATCATGCCGTCGGGGCCGATGAAGAAATTGGAGTAGCTGGCCGGCTCCTGCTTCACGGTGCGTTCCACCTGCGTTTTGGAGCCGAACATGCGGATCAGCGTACGGGAGAGGGAGAAGCCCACATCGTCCGCACCCAGATAACCGCGGAAGTTGTTGCCCTCGTCCAGGGCGATGAGGTTGGCGCCCTTGAGGACGTAGATGTAGCCGGTATCGGCCACGAAAAGCTTCTGCACGTCGAAGGTGAAGTTGTTTTCCAGCAGCGCGCTGTCCGGCTTGACGAAATCCCGGCGGTGGGTGCGGTCGGCGTTGAGCACCGTCAGGCGGAGATTGCCGGTGTCGGCAATCCACACGGACAGGTCATCATCCACATACACGCCGCGGGGCTTGTTCAGCTTCTTGCCGCCGGAGGTGGTGATTTCCTCCACCACCTCGCCCTCCAGGGTCATCACCAGCACGCGGTTGTTCTCCGTGTCGGCCACATAGATCATCTCGTCCGGGCCGATGAAGATGTCCTCGGGGTGCTTCATGAAATCATACGCGCCCAGGTTCTTGATGGTGGCGATGACCTCGTAGGCCGTGGGGATGGGGATGTAGGTCTCGTCCTTGTCAGCGACGAGGCGTCCACGCCCACCACCGCCGAGGCGCCCGTCGTACCCAGGACAAGCACCAGCGCCAGGAGGAGGGTAAAAATCCGTTTCAACATTGCTTCCTCCCCTCCTTACGACTTGATGCCCGAGTAGGACATCGTTTCCATGACCTTGCCGCGCATGAAGGCAAACACCAGGATGGAGGGCAGCGTGGTCAGGAAGGTGGCCGCGCCCACGGTGCCCGAGCGGGCAACCACGCCTGCGCCGCCCTGCAGGGTCTGCAGCGCCAGGGGCAGGGTTTTCAGGGCGTTGGACTGGATGTACACCAGGGGCGAGAAGTAATCGTTCCAGTTGCTGACGAAGGAGAACACCGCCAGGGTCGTCCAGGCCGGCTTGAGCAGCGGCATGGCGATCTTCCAGAAGATGTAGAGCTCCTTCGCGCCGTCGATGCGGGCCGCCTCCAGGATGGAATCGGGCAGCTGCTCGCAGAACTGCTTGACCAGGAAGAAATTGTACGCCACGGCAATCTTGGGGATGATCAGCGCCAGGTAGGTATTGACCAGGCCAAGCTTGTTGACCACCAGGTAATTGGGGATGGTGGTGACGTGGGTGGAGAAGGACAGGGCCGCCACGACGACGGCAAAGATGACATTCGCGCCGGCGGGCTTATGCTTCACCAAGCCGTAGGCGCCCAGGCAGCAGACCATGATGGACGCCGTCACGGTGACGACGGTGGTGAAAAGGCTGTTGAAGATATAGCGGGTGAAGGGCACCGTCGAGGAGGACAGGGACGTGAGCAGGTCAGCGAAGTTGCGCCCGGTGGGGTTGCGCACGATCAGCCGCGGCGGGTACAGGTACAGCTCATCCAGCGGCATGAAGGCGCGGCACACCATCGCAAACAGCGGCAGCCCGCAGAAGATCACCATCGCCAGCAGGAACAGGTACAGCATGATCTGTGAAAAGGAAGGCCGGTGCAGGCGGATGCGGTGCTTGCCGATCTTCAGCGACGGCAGCGGATGCCGCGTCTTGCGGCCAAGTTTGATGGCAGTCATTTGTTTCGGGCCCTCCTTTCATCAGGTGTTATCGCGGAACATGCGCATGCAGATGCGGCCCAGGAAGAAGGTGATGAGGAACAGCACCATCGCCACTGCGGACGCATAGCCCATGTTGAAGCGGGTGAAGGCGTAATCGTACAGGTGCGCCACAATGGTGTGGGCGGAGTAGTTGGGGCTGGGCATGCCCGCCACGGCCGTGGCCACGTCAAAGACGGCAAAGGCGCTGACGATGGAGTTGATGGCGCCGAAGAGCATTTGCGGCTTCATCAGCGGGATGGTGATGAAGCGCAGCTCCTGCCAGCGGTTCTTGATGCCGTCCACGCGGCCCGCCTCGTACATGGAGGGGTCGATGTTCTGGAAGCCCGCCAGGAAGGACAGGAAGCCATTGCCCATGGACATCCAGACGGAAATGATCATGATGACGGGCAGGACGTAGTTGGCGTCCTTCGTCCACAGGATCGGCTCCATGATGACGCCGAAGCGCAGCAGCAGGTTGTTGATGTAGCCGTAGCGGTCGCCGGAGAAGAGGATGAGCCAGATGGTGGACATGGCCACGCCCGAGGTCAGGGACGGGGCGTAGAAGGCCAGGGAGAAGAATCCGCGGCCCTTTTTGACCAGGGTGATGATCCACGCCATCAGGAAGGAGGCGAAATATCCCAGGGGGCCTGTGACCACCGCCAGCACCAGGGTGTTGGAGAGCGAGGTGAGGAACACATCGTCATCCAGGATGAGCTGGGCGTAGTTGTTCAGGCCCACGAAGTCCGGGGACTGGATCATGTTGTAGTTCGTCAGCGAGTAGTACATGGCAACAGCCACCGGCACGATGACGAACACCGCAAACAGCAGCAGGAAGGGCGCCAGGAAGGCGTAGCCGACTGCATTCTTACGCAGCCATTCCTGCATGCCGCCGGAAGGTTTCTTGGGGGTGATGGCAGTCACGGGCGTTCCCTCCTTTGCTTATTCAAGACCGAATTCCATGCGTTTGTTGAACAGTTCCTTGTTGATGTCCTTGACCGCCTCTTCCAGGGAATCGCGGGCATTCTCGTTGTTGACGACCACGCGGTTCCAGGCGTTGATGATGTGGCGGCCGGTGAGGTAGCCGCCGGGGACGATCAGCTGCTCCTGGGCCGCCTCCATCTGGGCGCGGATGATCTCGGCATGCCGCGCATCCCAGGGAAGGGAGAAGAAGGCGTTGACATTGGCGGTATTCCATCGGGCGCCGGTGCCCAGCACCGCCTCCAGCTCGCGGCCATAGCGGGTCTGGGTCTCCTCGCTCATCCACCAGCGCAGGAAGGTCCAGGCAGCCTCCTGCTTGTCGGACTGTGCCAGGATGACGCCGGCAGTGGCCGCCGTGGTGCCCACCGCATGGGAAACGGTGCCGTCAGGCTGCACCGTGCCGGGTACGGGCGCGATGCTCCAGCGGCCGTACAGCTCCGGCGCACTGGTCATCAGCTGCATGTAGGTGGTGAAGTTGCCGATGCCGATGGGCATGGTGCCGGTGCGGATGCGGGTGAAGAAGTTGCTCTCCGCGTCGATGCCGTAGTTGGCGTACATATCCGTCCAGAACTTGAACGCCTGGTAGGCCTCCGGGGTATCCAGGGCAGAGGTGGCTCCGCCGTCGTTGTAGTAGTCGCCGCCCATCTGCAGCAGCAGCATCGTGAAGCCGCGCAGCGCACCCGGGCTGTTGGAGGACACGGAGGTGTCCACCGGGAGGGAGAAGGCCATGTTGTTCTCGTACAGGCGGGGCAGCACCTTCTGGTACAGATCCGTCCAGGTTTCCGGCAGGGGAATTTGAAGCTCCTGCAGCACGTCCTGGCGGTAGATCATGACGGTGAAGTCCATCGTCTCCGGCAGGGCGTAAACGCCGCCGTTATAGGTGTAGGGAATGAGGCTGGAGGGGTAGAACTGAGCTGCGACCTCCTCGAAGCCCTCGAACTGGCTCAGATCGACCACCGCCTCGCGGAAGGCGAACTCGCCCGGGAGGTTGTAGTCCACCGAGAGCGCCACGTCCGGCGCGGTGCCGGAGGTGACGGACAGCAGGATGGTGTTGACCGAGCCCGTGGCCAGCTGGCCCGAGGGCAGCACATGGAGGTTGACGACGATCTTGCCGCCGGTCATGGGGGTGAAGACCTCGTCGCACATCTCCTTGAGGATCTCGCCCCACTCCGTGCCGCGGCCGATCCACACATCCAGGACGATCACGTCCTCCGCCGCGCCCTCGTCCACGATCAGGCCCACGGAATCATAATCCTTATAGAAGGAAGCAATGAAGTTCTCACCCGTAAGCACCAGACGCTCAAAGAAGTTGCTGGGCTTGATGACCACCTCGGTCTGGGGAGCCGTGAGGATGATGTAGTCCACGCTCATGGGGCACTTCTCCATGGAGGAGATGTAGGTGCCCAGGTTGGACTGGGCATTGTCCAGGTCGCCCAGGGCCCGCGGGATGCGGTCCACATCCTCGGCAAAGAACTCCAGCTGGTCGATGATCTGGCGGTAGTTGCTCTCCATGGAGGTCGTCTCGTTGGAGATGGCGGCCAGGATGTCCGCCGTTTCCTGCAGGCGGCCGGAGAGGTAGCGCAGCTGATCGGCCAGGCCCGGCATGGTACGATAAAGGTCATATTCGTAGTTGTAGTCCGGCTCGGTGCCGGTGATCTTCACGATCTCGCGGGTCATGGCGCTCAGGTAGGCGGTGTCTGCCTCCGTGCGCATCATGATCTCGCCGATGGGGCCGAGCTTGACGGTCATGGTCAGCGTGTGGACGCCCTCCTCCAGGTAGAACATATACGGCTCGCCGTTTTCGTCGTGCAGCGTTTCGCCATACCAGTTCTTGTCGTAGGGGAAGGCGTACAGGCACATCTCCTCAAAGGGGATCTCTCCGTCGATCATGATCTGCCGGTAGGACGGCATGCCCGGATCCTGCGCCTGGGCCACCTTCACATGCAGGGCATACAGGCCCGTCTCCGGCACCTCGAATTCCCAGGTGACCGCGGCGTTGCCCAGACGCCAGCGCCAGCCGCCCACGGTGTTCAGCGCACGGTTCGCGCCCGAGCGGGGCTCCGTGCGGGGGTCGGCGTCGGACTCGCGGCGGATGACGTTCTCGCTCCGCCACAGGCTGTCCTCGCCCTGGAACTTGACGCGCACATCATCAGACACGGGAGCATAACCGTTGGCCTCGTACTCAGCCAGCTTTTCCGCATAGGTAGGGTAGGTTTTGGGCGTCACGAAGGCGATCTCACCCAGAATGACTGGCTGATCCACATAATGCAGGGTGATCTCATGCGTACCGGCCGTAAGGTGGAAGCGCAGCGGATCGACCCAGATGCCCTGGCCATCCGCCACACGCACGGTCTGCCACAGGCGGATCTCCTCCTGACGGGGCCAGACCTCGTCGTCGATGGAGTTGCGGCGGCCGATGGTGTCCGCCTTCTCCTCGTAACGGCGGTAGAGGCAGAGGTTGTTGACCTCCTCAAAGGGCACCTGGCCGTCGATGGTCAGGCGGCGCTGGATCTTCGCCTCGTTGCCGCCCTCGTTGAAGTAGGTGATCTCCATCTCATAAAGACCGTCGGCAGCCACCTCCACCACCCAGGTGACGGTGCTCTCGCCGTCGCCCAGGGACAGGGCCTGCATGGGGCTGCCGTCGGGGCCGGCGACCTTGGTGAGGGCAGCGTCGCCCGTCAGGGCTGCCTCTTCCGGCAGCAGGGACACCCTCGCCTCCACCGGCGCATATGGGATGTCCGCATAGCCTTCCAGCACCTTGTCATACCCCGGGGCAGTGCTGATGTCAAAGTCGAAATAGTCCGACCAGTCCTCCGCCGCGGCGAATGCGGCAAGACATACACACGCCAGCAGCAGCGCCAGCATTGCGCTCCGTTTCACGTTGGACGCCTCCTTGCATGCCGGGCCTTCACAACCCGGCCGTGTTGATTCCCCCTGCAGGGGGCACACCCCCGCATTTTTCTGTATCCATTGTCGCACACCAGACGCCCTTTTTCAATCCCCAATAAACCCGAAAAATGTATTTTCCGGTGTGCAATTTCCCCTTTTGCACATATCCAGGCGCATTCAGGCGTACTGAAAAATTGTAGATTCTGTTCCCGGAATACACACTAATTTAGTATATGGCATAATATTGAACAAAAAGTACATCTGTGCTATAATACTTTCCATCATCCTGCGCCACACGGAGGAAGAAACCGCATGCTTCGCAAATCCCGGACGTATTACAAATACCTGCTGAGCTATGTCGCCCTGCTGATGGCCGCCACGCTTGTCCTGGTGGTCTTTTCGCAGGCCTTCTTTATCGTGCAGCTGAAGGAAAATCTGACCGAAACGCATCGCAGCCGCCTGCGCCAGCTGGTGCAGCAGCTGGATGACGACATCAGCCAGGTCTACACCATTGATTATCAGATCTCCTCCGTCAACGAGAACTTCCTGTCCTACTACCTGTCCGAGCCGGGTCCCATGCGGGACCTGCGCATCGTCAACGAGCTGCACAACCTGCTGGCGCCCTCCACCTTCATTGCCGAGATGGCCCTGGTGGAGCGCGGCGCCACCGATGTATACACCTCCAGCGCCGTCTATGCAAGGGAGCTGTTCTTCAGCGGCATCTTCTCCTTTGACGCCTGGAGCGACCCCGTGGGCGACCTGTCCGCCCTGCGCGGCCGCATCGTGCGCCCGGCCGAGCGCGTCAACGGCTCGGAGCGCTACATCACCTTCATCAACGCCGCCTCAGTCTTCTCCCGCCTGCAGAACACGGTGCAGCTTTACTTCGTCAAGGAGAGCCATTTCCTGTCCCTGCTGTCCCCGGCGGAATCACCCAGCCAGCAGGGTGCCATCTGGGATGCGGACGGGCGCATCATCGTCTCCACCCTGGCGCTGGAAGGCCCCGTCGGAGCGGGAAATGTGCGCATCGGCGGCACGGAGTACCACGTCCTGCTGGAGGCCTCCGCCGTCACCGACTGGACCTACGCCATGCTGCTCCCCACGGACGAATTCTTCGCCCCCATCCACCGCGCCCAGGTGACCCTGCTGGTGTTCCTGGCGGCGCTCATTGCCGCCGGTACGCTGGTCATCCACTACGCCATGAAGGTCAATTACCGTCCCCTGCGCGAGCTGACGGAGCAGCTGGGCGCGGCCACGGGCGATGAGCTGAGCTCCCTCCGGGACGTCATCGGCTCCCTGGCGGAGCAGAACGAAAGCATGCGCGCCCAGCTGATGTGTTCCCCGGACGGGCAGGCCCTGCGGGATACGCTGCTCTTTGCGCTCCTCAAGGGCAAGTTCACCTCCCTGGAGGCCTTCAACCAGGAGGCCGCGCCCCTGAACATGCGCTTTGACAGCCCCTGCTACCAGGTGCTGATGCTGCGCCACTTCGCCAGCGGGGACGCCGGAGAGGCCGAGATCCCCCGTCCGCTGCTGCAAACCGCCTTTGCCGACGCCCTGGGGCCGGATTTCACCTTCCATTTCCGCGAGCTGTTCGAGCCCTCCACCATCGTGTGCCTGGTGGGCTGCAGCCCCGAAAAGGCCGCCGATCTTCCGGGCCGCTGCCTCACCCTGCTGGACATTCTGGCCCAGCAGCACGGTCTGGCCTTCACCATCGGCATGAGCGATATGCGCGACGACGTGGGCCAGATGACCGCCGCCTGCTTCGAGGCGACCCAGGCCGTCCGGGAGCACTTCATCCGCGGACGGCACCAGCTCATCCGTTACAGCGAGCTGGACAAGACGCTGACCGCCGCCGGGCCCGACGTTTCCGCCAGCAACCCCCTGAACGAACTGCGCGCGCTGTCCACCATGACCCGCCCCCAGCAGCGGGAGGCCCTGCAGCGCTTCGTCATGCGGCTGAAGGCCGAAAGCGTCCCCTCCCTGCTGGCCAAGTCCTACTGCAACAGCGCGGTGCAGGCCCTCATGGCAGCCTGCGGCGGCGCCGTCAATATGGATGACCTGTTCACCATCTCCTACCTGCGCACGGCGGACGATTACCTCGCCTTCATGCTTCATCTGCTGGAGGAGGACGCCGAAGCCGCCATGCCCCACGCCGCCGCCGACCCCGGCGCGCAGACCCCCGTGCCGGAGCTTCTCGGCCGCATCTACGCCTGCGTCGCCGAGCGCTTTGACGACTGCAACTTCTCCATTCAGGAGGTGGCCGACGCCCTCTCCCTCTCCGGCAGCTACCTGAGCCAGTACTTCAAGCAGCAGACCGGCGACACCCTCACCGCCCACGTTGCCGCCCTGCGCATCCGCAAGGCCTGCACGCTCCTGGAGACCACCGCCATGCCCCTGCAGATGATCTCCGAATCCGTGGGCTACTACAACCAGAACTCCTTCATCCGCCGTTTCAAGCAGATCACCGGCATGACCCCCGGCGAATACCGCCGCGGCCATCAGTAAAGGAGGTATATTCCATGGCGCGCAAGCTCGTATCTCTGCTGACCATCCTGTTCCTTCTGTGCATCCCTGTCACGGCGGAGGAGGCTGCCACGACGCAAGCAGGTGCATCCACAGCCTCCCCCTACCCCACCGGCTCCTTCACCCCTGCGCCGGAGGACTTCCTCGGCACCTGGAGCATCCGCCACATCGTGCTCGAGGGAGCTCTGCTCACCGAAGATGCGCTGACCGGCGCCGGCCCGGGCAGCATCGTCATCAGCGCGGACAGCCTCACCAGCTACACAGAGGATGAGCCGGTCAGCACCTTCGCCTACACCATTGACGGCAGCACCCTTACCGCATCAGACGGCAGCGTCGTGCAGATGCTGGCACGGAATGTGCTCTACGTGTGCAGTGCTGACGATACCCTCAGCGTCATCTTCGTCCGCAGCAGCGGACCGGTTTACAGTCCCTTCTTCGGCGACTGGCAGCTGCTGATGGTCTACAACTGCGGTGAAGAGGTAGACCTGTCCGAAGTCGCGGCAATGCAGATCGTCTGTCGCTTCGACGCGGAAGGCTTCCATGCCATTCAGAACGGCGTGGTGATGAACTCCATGCCCGTCACCTACGTCGGCAACCAGTGCAGCCTTGACTTCGGCGACTCCACGATCACCTTCACCATTGACGGCGCAGGCCTCATTCGCGGCATTCCCGAGGGCGAGGACGGCGTGATGCTCCTCATCCCTGCTGCCGAATAACAAAGTTGCCGTTCACACCCTGTCCTCCTGCAAAGGAAGGGCACAGACCATCAACAAACCCTTGGGAGGCGTCGGAGGGCTCGCAAGCCCTTCGACTTTTGATCGAAAATCGGCGACATGCGCGGCGATTTTCGCGCTTTTCCGTCAGGAAAAGCTTCCTTACACGAACGAACGGCCGGGAGAACGACTTGTCGTTCGACCAGTGAGTGAGTGCAAAATCTCGACAAAGTGCCTAAAGCACTTTGTCGACGCGCTGTGCCCTCCTGCAAGGGAGGGCATTTCTGTGTCCGTTCCCAGCCGTCTGCATCTTTTCAAATCCGACAAAACGTGCTACAATGTACCTGTACCCCAATATCCGATATAAGGAGACCCCTATATGATCAAACCCCTTTCCGTCGGTGTGATCTCCCTGGGCTACAACAAGAACCGCGTGGATACCGAGACCGCGCTGGGTCTGCTGCAGGAGGCAGGCTATGTTTTCACCGGCGACCCGGCCCAGGCCGATATCCTGATGGTCAACACCTGCGGCTTCATTGAGAGCGCCAAGGAGGAATCCATCGACGCGATTTTTGAAATGGCCGCCTATAAAAAGGAGGGCCGGTGCCGCCTGCTGATCGTCACCGGCTGCCTGACCCAGCGCTACGCCGACGCCCTGAAGGACGAGATCCCCGAGATCGACGTCATCCTGGGCGTGAACCAGTACGCGCAGCTCCCCGCCATGATCGAAAAGGCCCTGGCGGAGAAGAAGCCCCAGGTCTGCTGCGCGGATGATCACAGCTACTACGCCCACGACCGCGTGCTGACCACCCCCGCCTACACGGCCTACACCCGCATCGGCGAGGGTTGCTCCAACCGCTGCACCTTCTGCGCCATCCCCCTCATCCGCGGCCCCTACCGCTCCCGGAGCGAGGCGGACGTGCTGGCGGAGATCGAGCAGCTGGCACAGCAGGGCGTGAAGGAGCACATCCTCGTGGCCCAGGACACCACCCGCTTCGGCACCGATTTCTCCCAGGATGGCCACACCACCCTGCCCGAGCTTCTTCAAAAAGCAGCAGCCATCCCCGGCGTGGAATGGCTGCGCGTGCTGTACTGCTACCCGGACGAAACCGACGACCGCCTGCTGGACGTCATCGCCAATACCCCCAACATCTGCAAGTACCTGGATCTGCCCATCCAGCATGTCAACGACACGGTGCTCAGGCGCATGCACCGCCGCGGCAGCAAGGCGGACATCCTGCGCTGCATCAGGGGCGCGCGCGAACGCGGGCTGACCCTGCGCACGTCCATCATCGTGGGCTTTCCCGGCGAGACAGAGGAGCAGTTCGAGGAGCTGCTGGAGGTGCTGCGCGAGGCGGAATTTGACCGCCTGGGCGCCTTCACCTACTCGCCCGAGGAGGACACTCCCGCCGCCCGGCTCCCCGACCAGATCCCCGAGGAGGTCAAGCAGGAGCGCTACGATCGCCTGATGCGCATGCAGCAGGAGATCAGCCTCAAACGCAACCAGGCCCGCGTCGGCACGGTGGAGAAGGTGCTGGTCACCGCTGTGAACGAGGACGGCCTGTGCCTGGGCCGCAGCCACCGCGAGGCCCCGGAGACCGACGGCGAGATCGTTTTCACCCTTCCCGAGGGTGCTTCCGTTCCTGAAATTGGTTCCTTTGTCAACGTCCGCCTGACGAAGGCTGACGCCTACGACCTGATGGGGGTGCTGGAATGAATCTGCCCAACAAGCTTTCCCTGCTGCGCGTGCTGCTGATCCCGGTGATGGTGCTGATGATGTACCTGCCGGGCATCCCGTTCGTCATCCTTTCCACGGCGGTCTTTGGCGCCGCCGCCTTCACCGACTACCTGGACGGCCACATCGCCCGCCGCGATAACCTGGTGACCGACTTCGGCAAGTTCATCGACCCTGTGGCGGACAAGCTCCTGAACCTGTCGGCGATGATCATGCTGATCCACTGCGGCGTGATGCCCGCGTGGGCGGTCATCCTCATCCTCGCCCGCGAGCTGGCCGTGGACGGCCTGCGCATGGTGGCCGTGGGCCAGGGCCGCGTCATCGCCGCCGGCCCCCTGGGCAAGATCAAGACCGCCAGCCAGATGGTGGTGATCATCTTCATGATGCTCATCTGCCGCCTGGTGCCCGCCATTCCGGCGCTTTCCTTCCTGCAGCTGCCGGTGGATATCATCCGCTGGGCGGGCATCGCCTGGATCGCCGTCATCACCGCCTGGAGCGGCATTGACTACTTCGTGCGGAACTTCGACTGCATCCGGAACGCGAAGTAAGGCGGACATATGCCTTTCAGCGGCTCCTTTCCTTCGGGAGGGGAGCCGTTTTGATTTCACGGAAGATGGATGCCCAGGGGCTGAAATGCGCATTGATATTCCGGCACAAATGAGGTTCTTCACGATTTCTTAGGGAATGATCAGCAATGCAGGAGGGAGGCCGCTTTCGCCCGCCGAAAGCGGCGCAAAGGCGCTGGGGGGAATCGAACAGCGATTCCCCCCCGTCCCCCTCTTGCCCCCCAAGGCGTCGGAAAGGCGGCTGCATTCATGGGCGGCGACGTTGCGGAGGGTTGCTTGAATGAATAGGAAAGATGGCGCAACCCTCCGCAAAGACGCCGCATCGTCCTCTTTGAGGCTCTGGTGCAG
>JAFXDB010000113.1 GCA_017516305.1 Clostridia bacterium
CTCCAGACCCTTGCCGAAGACCTTGGCTGCCTTGACCTCCATGGTGGTGTCATCCAGGTTCGCGCTCACATAGTGGGTGCGGATGCCGGCGGCGTTGATCTTCTCGAAGAAGTAGATGGACATACGCAGGTTAACGTCGCCCACGCCCTCAATGGTCAGGCCGACGCTGTTCTCGCCGGGATCGAAAACGCCGTCCTTGCCGGTGCAGTCGTCCTTGAACTTCAGCAGGCAGTTGCCGTTCTACAGCTGGTAGACGTTCTTGGTCTTGCCGGTGTAAAGAAGCTTCAGGTTCTCCATGTTTACCTCTCCGTTTCTGTATGTCAGGTTGGTGTATTGCCTTGGGAACGTTCTTTAGTATACCCCTACACAGCTCAGTTTGCAAGTGTTTTTTGCGCCAATTCCGAATCATTTTACGCTTTTCGCGTCAATCATTCGTGTGACGGACAATTTCTGACCAGATTGTGCAGGGCGCCGTTTCTGCAGAAGACCGTCAGCCGCTTTCTTCCTCTTTTCTCATTCATTTCTCATGCGCTTCACGGCGTTCTCACAGGACAAAAGCAGCCAGAAGCGCTATGATATATCCGTACCCTGAACCAAAGAAAGAGCAAGGAGGAATTCCCATGAACAATGAAAAGGCCAAAGGAATCCTGAACACGCTGTGCAGCAGCCGCATCCGCGTAGACAAGGGCGAAATGCCCATTGCGAACCTGAGCCTGCTTTTCTGCCTCATCGCCGCCCTGTGCGCGCCTCATCTGGCGCTTGGCAGCGTCATCGCCGCCCTCGCCCTGGGTTACCGTATCACCCTGCCGGAGCGCAGCGACAGCGGCAACGCCTGATATTCTCCTCAGACAAAACCGCCGAGGCAGTCCTCCGGCGGTTTTTGTCATGTCATCACTTCCGCACGATGCGCAGCGTCCTGATCTCAAAGGGCTTCAGCTGCAGCGGGATCTCCGTCCCCTCGCCCAGCAGCGCGCCGGTTTCCGACTCGTCCATGGAGGATTCGTATACCTTCGCCGCAAAGGGCAGATGGAGCGTGCCGACCGCGCTGGTGCGCAGGCTCTCGTACAGGCGGAGGATGACGTCGTCGCTGCCGTCGTCCGCAGGCTTGATGGTTTCCAGGATGATGGCGTCGCTGTCCATGCGGAAGCCCGGGGTATACACACCGCCCTCCGCAAAATCGTAGCCCGCCCTGACCACGCCTGCATCCCTGAAGCCGGTGGCAAAGGGCATAATCGCGTAGCTGAAGCTGTGATAGCCTCGATCCGCCGTGTCGTCCGGCACCAGGGGCGCGCGCAGCAGGCTCAGGGCGATCTCGCCGCGATCCGTGGACACCCCGCGGATGCTGTCAGCGAGAATCGCAAAGCCGCGGTTCTCCTCGCACATGGCCGTCCAGCGGTTGGAGCAGGATTCGTAGCGGTCCGCCGCAAAGGCGTGGCTGCCGTGGCAGGGACGCCTGACATGGCCGAACTGGATCTCGTGCAGCGCATCGTCGCACAGGACGTTTGATTCGAAGTGTACCTTTAGCAGCTTGCGGCGCTCGTGCCAGTCCACGCCGACCTGCACCTCGATGCGATCACCGCTCAGAGAAATGGTCATGTCCGCCGCGCTGCTGCCGAAGGTATACACCACGCGCAGCGCATTGCCCTCCACGGTGCAGATAGGGTGGAAATCCGTATTCAGACGGCGCTTCTTCCAATCGCGGCTCATCTCCCAGGCGTCGTAGACCACCTCGACATTCTCATACAGCCGCCAGTCGTTCATCTTCTGGCCGGGGTTCATCAAGGGCAGTCCTGTGCGCCTGTCCACGATGGCCGTGATGGCGCCGGTGTGATCCACACACACCCGCAGCACATCGTTCGTCAGCAGGAAGCCGTCCTCCACTGCCGTCACCATGCCGTCCGCACCGGCGCTATCAGCACCTTCCGGCAGCTCCAGGCGCTTTTCCAGCGCATGCAGCGTCTTTTTCAGCGCTGTAATCTGCACGTTGAGCTTCTCCTCTGCCTCCTCGTGTACGCGCCGGATGCCCACGCCGCCGGCAACATCGTGGAACTGGCAGAACATCAGCACGTCCCAGGCCGCGTGAATGGCGGGCATGTATTCTGCACGTTCCGCAGCGGGCAGCAGGGCCAGCAGAGCCTCTGCATCATGAATATGCTTCTCCAGCACGGAGGCGCTCCGCTTGGTCATGTGCTGGGTGGTGTAGGTGCCCCTGTGCCAGGAAAGGTACAGCTCGCCCACCCAGCGGTTTTCCGCCGCCTGCCACGCCGTATTCTCAAAAAACTCCCGTAATCCACCATATTGGGAGCACGGCAGCCCCTCCAGATCGCCCATGCGGCGCACGCTCTCCAGCATGTCGCGGGTCGCGCCGCCGCCGCCGTCGCCGAAGCCGAACTGGAACAGGAGCGTGTCGATGTTCTCCTGCTGGGCGCGGTCCTTTTCCCACCGCTGGTGGAACTGGCCAGGGGTCACCTGGGCGTTGTTCTTGAAGAAGGACAGGGCCTCCACGGTGGAGCCGTCAATGCCCTCCCAGATGAAATTCTGGTAGGGGAAGCGCTCGCACTCCGGGTCGGCGCGCAGGAGCTTCTGGGTGGCGAAATAGGGGATGTTCAGCTTTTTCAGGATCTGCGGCAGCACGCCGGAATAGCCGAAGGTGTCCGGCTGGAAGGCCACCTGAGAATCAATGCCGAAATGCTCACGGAACCAGCGCTTGCCGCGAATGAGCTGCCGGATCAGGCTCTCGCCGGAGGGCAGGTTCGTGTCGCATTCGATGTAGAACGCGCCCTCGGGGTCGATCTGACCGCGAGCGAAGGCCGCCTTCACCCGCGTCCACAGCTCCGGGTGCTGGGTGCGCAGCATGTCCAGGAGTTTGGGCTCGCACAGGAGGAAGCGGTACTCCGGGTAGTCCTCCATCAGCGCCAGCTGGTTGGCATAGGTGCGGGCCACCTTGTGCCAGGTCTCCTCCTCCGGCCACATCCAGGCCAGGTCGATGTGGCTCTGGCCCATCAGCCACATGGTGGGGGCGGTGGAGCCGTTATGGCATGCCAGCGCCGGGGCCAGCGCCCCGCGGGCTTTGCGGAAGCTGGCGTTGCGCTTTTCGCCCGCAGGCAGCTCAAAATCCGCCGTGTAGGTGAAGTCCATCAGCGCCTTCGTCACCCTCTGGCGGCGCAGGGATTTTTCCGGCAGCGTCTCCAGCAGGCCGCAGAGGATCTCCACATCCATGTACAGCTGGTACGCGTCCTCGTTCCAGATGGCCAGGACGCTCTTCTTCACCGTGCATTGCGGCCCGGTGACCGGCGGCACGGCAGGGCGCTCCGGCGGACGGGGGGGCATCTCCTCCAGGCGCGCGCCGTGACCGGCGTAGCTCTCGATCAGCACGGAGACCTTCTCCCCCGCCTTCGCCGCCTTGCGCAGGATCACATGGTCACGGCCCTTGTCGTTGCTGCCCCGGGCCACGCCGTCCACGTAGATCAGCTGCTCGCCGCCCATGCCAGGCAGAAGGATGACCCGCTGCCCGTCACAACCCTCCGGCAGGGCAAAATCCGCCCGGAACCAGGCATATTCCCAGCATTCGCCCCATTTTTCACCCACGCCAAAGGGCCGCATCCCCCGGGACGCCGCGTCCTCCGGGGTCAGCCGGTCAAAGGTGGTGAAGCCGGAAAATTCCACCGTCCCCACGGGGGTGCAGAGGTGATTCTTCATTTCCTGCCGCCATGCCTGCAGGCGCTGACGGTTTTGACGGGGCATGTGTTTCATGGTGATGCTCCTTTACCTTGTGTTGCCGGGAATCAATAAATGTACTCCGATGAGATCATGATCACCCATTGACCAATTCGCCGCAGAGCTGCGCAATCCTGCCGGGAATCCAGGCTTTCAATGTTACCCAGGGGACAAGCAGCTCCCCGGGCACGATATGTCCGCCGTCAAATGCCAGGTTGGGCGTGAAGGTCAGCGCGCGGCGGATGTATCCTGTGCTGCGGGCGTCGTCCTCCGGCGTGGGACAGTACGCCCCGTGAAAGGGATTGCCCACCTCCACCGGGCCGCCGGCTTGTTCCCGGCAGCACGCCTGCCACCCCGGAATCAGCCGGAACAGCTGTCCGTCGGGCAGGAAGGCATGCTTCCCCGGCTGACAGAAGGCATGGACACGCGTCCCCTCCGGCGGCATGGAGAAGGGCATTCCCGGCTCCCACAGGGTCAGATACTTCTCGTGGAAGCTTCCCTCCGCCCGGGTGACGGCTCCGTCCGCCGCCGCATACACCCAGATATGCTCCAGGTCGTACATGTGCTGGATGTCGTAATCCCAGAAGAAGGCGTACTCGATGACAAGGCCGCCCGCACCCGGCGCGACCTCGCGTTTGGGGAAGGAATCGCTGCGTCCTGCCGCGCGGAACACCGTGTACCCCACGCGCCGCAGGGGAATGGTCTCGTTGACGTCAAAGTGAATGATGGGCGCATACTGAACCGCCAGACGGAGATCCTCCACGCATATCGCCTCCCATATGAAAAAGAAGAAGGGGGCGACGGTCAGCCGCCGCCCCGGTATGATCACAGACCGGTCTTTTCCGCGATATAGGCGCGGGCCTTCTTGGCGTACTCGAAGGGATTGGCCTTGGCAGGATCCTGCTCGGCCTCCACCACGACCCAGCCCTCGTAGCCGGACTTCTCCAGGATGTCAAAGATGGGAGCAAAGTCCACATCGCCGTCACCGGGCACGGTGAACACGCCTTCGCGCACCGCCTGCAGGAAGCTCCAGCCCTCGGCCTGAGCCTTATCGCGGATGGGCAGGCGCACATCCTTGAGGTGCACATGCCTGATGCGGTCAATGTACTTCTCCAGCACCGGCACGGGGTCGATCCCCGCAAAGGTCAGGTGGCCGGAGTCGAACAGCAGGAACACCTTCTCCGGGTCGATCAGGGACATGAAGGTGTCGATCTCCTCCGCCGTCTGCACACCGGTTCCCATGTGGTGGTGACAGGTCAGGGTCATGCCCTTCTCCTGGGCCAGGGCACCCAGCTCGTTGTAGCCGCGGGCGATCAGCTCCCACTGTTCCTTCGTGTACACGGGCTTGTCCGCACCGAAGATATTCAGGGGCTTGCCCTGGATGGAGTTGCCCTGCTCGGACGCGCCGATGACCTTTGCGCCCAGGGCATGCAGGCGGTCGCGGTGGGCGATGAAATTCCGGATCGTCACCTCATAGGGCTCGGAGGTGAACAGCGTAGAGAACCAGGCGTTGCAGATTTGCAGCCCGCGCACGTCCAGCTTGTGCTTGAGGACAGCCACGTCCTGGGGGTACTTGTTGCCGATCTCGCTCCCCTTGAAGCCGGCGAGAGCCATTTCGCTCACGCACTGCTCAAAGGTGTTCTCGGCGCCCAGGTCGGGCAGATCGTCATTCGTCCAGCCGATGGGGGCGATGGCAAGCTTGACCTTGTTGGGATTCAGCATGGGGGTTCCTCCTTTAATTCGGAATGCAGAATTCGGAATTCGGAATTTGGTTTGCGGGCCGCAGGGATGGGTATTGGCCGTCCGCGCAGTCTCCCTCAGCCAGCGGGCAACTTCGCTGCCAGCTTCCTCCCGGAGGGAGCTGTCACCCGCAGGCGACTGAGGGAGAACGCGGAAGCAGCATGGAATCAGAACTCCCTCGTCTCCCGCACATGGGCCATCAGGTCATCATAGGCAGCCTGCACCCGGGGCTGGGTGGAGACCTCCGCCACACCCACGCGCCACCAGTTTTCGTAGCCTGGGGTCATGGTGCCGGGCAGCACCTTGATGTCGTACAGCACGGGCAAGGGCTGGGTCAGCGCGTCAGCCAGGGCGGCGCGCAGCTCCTCCGCCGTGCGGATGGTGTAGGTCTTCAGGCCGTAGGCGGCGGCATTTTTCGCAAAGTCGATGGGCAGGATGGGGCCGTCCAACTGGCCGGTCTTTTCATCGCGATAGCGGAACACGGTGCCGAAGGTGTCGTTGCCCTGATTGTTCTGCAGGTTCTCGATGCAGCCCCAGCCGCTGTTGTCAAACAGGCAGAAGTGGACGCGCAGCTTCTCCTGCACGCAGGTCAGGAGCTCGGAGTGGGCCATCATGTAGGTGCCGTCGCCGAAGAAGGTGTAGACCTCCGCGTCCGGCGCGGCCAGCTTCACGCCCAGGGCGCCGTTGGTCTCATAGCCCATGTTGGAGAAGCCGTATTCCATGTGGTAGGTGTCGCGCTCGCCGGGGCGGAAAAGGCGCTGCATGTCGCCGGGCAGGGAACCGGCAGAGCCCACGGCGATGTCGCCGGGCTGCATGAAGCGGTTGATTTCGCCCAGGGCGCGGGTCTGGGAAAGCCCTTCAGCGGGATCGGCGGCATAGTGGACGTCCACGATGGCGTTCCACTCGTCCACGGCGGCACGGATTTCAGGCCCCCAGGCGGACTTATAGCCATCCAGCGCGGCAGACATCCTTTCCAGACCGGCCTTCGCATCGCAGATGACGGCCTCCGCGTCCAGCTTGATGGCGTCAAAGGGGCAGATGTTCAGGCCGATGAACTTCGCGTCATGCCGGAACAGCCACTTCGACGAGGTCGTGAAGTCCGTCAGGCGGCTGCCCACGGCGATGACCACATCCGCCTGGGGCGCCAGGACATTGGCCGCCTTGCCGCCGGTGACGCCGATACCGCCGACATTCAGCGGATGCGTCCAGGGGAGGGTACCCTTGCCCGCCTGAGTCTCGGCAAAGGGGATGTTGGCCTTTTCGCAGAATGCCGCCAGCGCGTCGCCCGCCTCGGAGTAGCGCACGCCGCCGCCCATGATGACCAGGGGCTTCTCGGCCCTGCGCAGAATGTCCATCACGCGCGCCAGCTGAGAATCGGTCATGGGACGGCGATCCATGTGCCACACGCGCCTGCGGAAGAAGTCCGCCGGGTAATCGTAGGCCTCGCCCTCCACGTCCTGGGGCATGGCCAGGCACACCGCGCCGGTATCTGCCGGGTCGGTCAGCACGCGCATGGCCTGCATGGCGGCGGTGATGAGCTGCTCCGGGCGCTCGATGCGGTCAAAGTAATGGCATACGCCGCGGAAGGCGTCCGTCACCGTGCGGCCGAAGGAGTCGAAGAACTCCGCCTGCTGCAGCACCGGATCAGGCTGGCGGCAGGCAAAGGTGTCGCCGGGGAGCAGCAGCAGCGGGATGCGGTTGGCCGTGGCGCAGCCGGCAGCGGTGACCATGTACATGGCGCCCGGGCCAATAGAGGACACGCAGGGAATGATCTCGCGCCTGTTCTTCTGCTTGGCGAAGGCCATGGCAGCCAGGGCCATGTTCTGCTCGTTCTTGCCCTGGTAGAAGCGCAAATTGTGTCCGCCCTGGGCCAGCGCCTGGCCCACGCCCACCACGCAGCCGTGGCCGAACACGCCGAAGATGCCGTTCACGAACTTGGTTTCGACGCCGTCCAGCTCCACATACTGGTTATCCAGGAAGCGCACCAGCGCCTGGGCCATTGTCAGTCGGATTCTCTCCATGTCACTGCCCTCCGTAGTTGTCGCCCCAGTAGGGCTCGTCCTTTTTCTGCACCCAGAGATGCTCGTCGATGAAGACCGGATACTCCGGCTGCTTGTAGGGGCAGCCGTCCAGGTGGCGGATGGCCCACAGGTACCACAGCGCGTAGCCCGGCGGCGTACACTGGGGATGGGTCATCCCGGCGGGAATGCACACGGTATCGCCGTTATGCACCTTGTACACCGTCTCGCCCACCTCGGCATAGCCGAAGCCGTTCTCCGGGTTATTCTTGTAGTAGTAGATCTCCGGCTGGGGGTGGTGGTGGGGCGGATAGCTGCTCCACTTACCCGGGAAGCCGATGACCTCGCCCAGCACCAGATTCGCCCAGGGCGCGTTGGAATAATCGAAAACCGTGCGGACGATGCGGGTGCTGGTTTCGTGCATCGTGCCTGCGCCGCGGAACTCGTCGGGAGTATCCTTGGGCAGGTAGAGCTTTGCCGGGAACTCGCTCTCGTTCACCGTGCGCAGGACGTTGATTTCGCATTCCTCACTCAGACAGATGACGGTCACGCCCTTCGTACCCTTGGACACATGCAGGGCCGTCGGCGGCACATCGAAGCAGTTCTCGCGATACTCGGTATGCTCGCCGTCGTCCCACTTGAAGCAGACCTTGCCATACACCAGCAGGAAGGCGCGTTCCAGGGGGAATTCATCGTGGAAGGCCTGGCCGTATTGGAGCCGCAGCACGCCGAAGTCCATCAGCATGTCGCCGTCGTGGCGCGTGATTTCGGTATAGCCAAAGGCATGGGGGCCGTTGGCGCGGATGATGTCGGACATATTACGCCTCCAGAATCTCCGTAATGGCAACCGGGCGGTGCTCGTCCAGGGACTTCTTCGCGGCCTTGGCCAGCACCACGCTCATCAGGCCCGCATGGATGCCAACGGGCACTTCCTTGTCCTCGTTGATGGCGGCAATGAACTGCTTCATCTCCTCGACGAAGGAAGCCATGTAGCGCTCCAGGAAGAAGTACTGGGGCTTGTCGGACATCACGCCCGCAGCGGTGGACACGCGCACGGTGGAGTCGCCGTCATTCTCGCCGGCGGCCATGCCCAGGGAGCCAAAGACCTCCACGCGCTGGTCATAGCCGTAAGCGGCGCGGCGGCTGTTGTCGATGACGCCCAGGGCGCCGTTTTCAAACGTCAGGGTGACGATGGCGGTGTCCACGTCGCCGGCCTCGCCGATGCGGGGATCCACCAGGGAGGTGCCCATGGCGTAGACTTCCTTCACGTCGCAGCCTGCCAGGAACATGGCCATGTCGAAGTCGTGGATCATCATGTCGATGTACAGGCCGCCGGAGGAGGCAGCGTACTCGGGGCTCGGCGGCTCGGGGTCGCGGGAGGTGATCTTGATCAGCTCAATGTTGCCCAGGGTGCCGTTGGCGGCCAGCTTCTGCACCTTGCCGTGGTTGTGGTCGAAGCGGCGGTTGAAGCCAATTTGAAGCTTCCTGCCGGTCTCGGCGGCAACCTCGGCGGTCTTTTGGATCTTCTCGATGGTCAGGTCAACGGGCTTCTCGCAGAAGACATGCTTCCCGGCCTTCATGGCGGCAATGGAGATGTCGGCATGGGTGGGCGTGGGGGAGCAGACCAGCACCGCGTCGATCTCCGGGTCGTTGATGATGTCCATGTAGTCGGTGCCCCAGGCAGGCACGCCGTAGGTCTCCGCCAGCGCCTTGGCCGCGTCGCCGATCACGTCCGTCACGCGCACGACCTGGGCCTGGGGGATGTGGTAGGTGATGGAGGCCGCATGCACCTTGCCGATGCGGCCCGCGCCGACGATACCGATGTTGAGCTTCTTCATGATGAATATCCTCCTGTCTGTTCAGTTTCTTTTTCGATCTACCTGATAATCCAACGCCTCCAGATTGCCAAAGACCGATGGATCAAAATCACGATTTTCCGTATTGAACTCCAGTGCCGCTCGCTTAAGCGTCGTACAAGCCATAAGCGGTTCAACGGACTTGACAGTGTACTTGCTGTACATCGACAAAAGCTGAATCACCTCTTCCAATGCCGGTGCATTCACCAGCGGCTGCAAATCATAAATCAACCGCTTGCTGTCGCTGATGAACAGGCCCCGCAACGAGAGGTTGCTCCGCATGTCCCACAGCTTTTGAGCTCCGCATGAGTAAAACAGCAGGCAGCGCACGTTCTTCAGCCCGGAAAGCGCGGACAGATCACGGATGCGCCGACCATGGAAGAAGTAGATCGTGTCGTACCGATCTGCGTAGCGCAGCACAAAATGCTCGAACTGCTCCTGCGAGGGGTTGCTGATCTGGATGTGCTTCGCGCCCGTATGGTACTGCATTTCTTCATCAAGGTCAGAGAGCGAATGGCGCACATCGCCCAGGTCGATGCTCTCTGCAGCCGTGTATGCGCGGCTGGTGTACTGATGTAGGATGAACTCCGACACGGGCTTCTCCTTCCGGGGCAGCAAGTCAGCCTTCGCCCCCGTTGTAAACAATGACTTCCCCCGGCACATCGCTGATGGGGTGCTGGCGGCACACGCCGCCGAAGTATTCGTAGGGCAGATCATTCTGCGTCTCACCGGCGAGAATGCGCTCGCAGCCTGCGATCATCCAGTCAAGAATCTCCTTGTCGCGCAGCATCTTCGCGTGGCCGTGGGCAACATAGTCGAAATCCGCGCCGTGCTTATCCTTTAGTGCGCGGAAGGTTTCCAGCGCCGTGGCCATGGGCAGACTGTGATCCAGCTGCATCCACAGGTGGGTGTTGAGCCCGTCGCCGGTGTAGAGAATGCGCCCGGCCCTGTCCAGCAGGCCGATGGAGCCCGCGGTATGGCCCTTCAGGTCAACCACCTCCAGCTGCACGCCGCCCAGGTCGAATGTCTGGCCGATTTTCAGGGGCTTCAGCGGGCAGAGGCTCAGGCCGTGCTGCGCCAGCTGCTCCTGCGCATACCCGGCGAACATGTCATGCAGCGCGAAATCCGCCGGGTGCATCCACGCCTCGTCAAAGTACACATTGCCAAGGATGTGGTCGCCGTGCCCGTGGGTGTTGACCACGATGACCGGCAGGCCGGTGATGCTGCGGACGATCTCCGCCAGGTTCTCATAGCCGTTGGCCGTATCCACCAGCAGCGCCTTCTCGCTGCCGGTGATGACGTAGCAGGTGCTCTCCCCCGCATCGTCGATCAGCCAGACATTCGGCCGAAGCTGAATGATATTCGCACGTTCAAAAGCCATTTTCAACACGCCTCCAGCACATCAAATCAAATTCCGGATTCCGAATTCATCATTCCGAATTTTACAGCGACCCATCCCAGGTATCGACCTTCTCCTTCTTCATTTCCTCCTCGTCAAACCAGCGGGTGGTGACGCACTTGGACTCGGTGTAGAAGCGGAAGGCGTCCTTGCCGTGACAGTGCAGGTCGCCGAAGAAGCTGTTCTTGTGGCCGCAGAAGGGGAACACGCCGACAGGCACCGGAATGCCCACGTTCACGCCCACCATGCCGCCGTCGGTGCGCTTGGCAAACTCGCGGGCGTAATAGCCGGACTGGGTGAAGATGACGCTGCCGTTGGCGAAGGGGTTGCGGTTCATCAGCGCCAGGCCCTCCTCGAAATTCTTCACGCGCTTGATGCACAGCACCGGGCCGAAGATCTCGCGGGCGCCCACGTCCATCTCCTCCGTCACATGGTCGAAGATGGTGTGGCCGATGTAGTAGCCATCCTCATAGCCCTCCACCTTCACATTGCGGCCGTCCAGCACCAGCTGCGCTCCCTCGTCAATGCCGCCCTGGATGCGGGCCAGGATGCGCTCCATGTGGGCCTTGTTGCCCACGGGGCCGAGGTTGGAGGTCTTGTCATAGGCCGGGCCGACCTTCTGCTGTTTGCACAGGCGCACGAGCTCGCCCACCAGCGCATCGGCGATGGACTCCTCCGCCACCACCACCGGCAGGGCCATGCAGCGCTCGCCCGCGCAGCCGAAGGCGGAATTCATGATACCCGCCGCCGTGCGGCCGATGGGCGCGTCCGCCAGCACCAGGGCGTGGTTCTTGGCCTCGCACAGGCACTGCACGCGCTTGCCGTTGGCCGCCGCCGTGGCGTACACATGGCGGCCCGTGGCGGTGGAGCCGACGAAGGTCACGCCCTTCACATCCGGGTGGGACAGGAGCGTGGAGGCTACGTCGCTCTCGCAGGGGACGATGTTGAACACGCCGTCCGGGATACCGGCCTCCTTGTACAGCGCAGCAATTTTAAGGCAGGTCAGGGGCGTGGTGGGGGCGGGCTTGAGCACGAAGGTGTTGCCGCAGACGATGGCCAGCGGGGCCATCCAGCCCACGGGGATCATGGCCGGGAAGTTCCACGGGGCAATGCCCGCAAACACGCCGATGGGCTCGCGGTAGAGGGTAGTGTCGTAGCCGGAGGAGGTGTCCATCAGGCTCTCGCCCATCAGGAGCGAGGGCGCGGAGCAGGCCAGCTCCGTCATTTCCAGGGCCTTGCCCACGTCGCCCGCCGCCTCGGACCAGCACTTGCCATTCTCCGTGGCCACCAGCGCGGTCAGCTCCTCCAGGTCGCGCTCGATGAGGCTGTACAGCTTGCGCATGATGGCGGCGCGCTTCTTCACAGGGGTGTTCTTCCAGGCAGGGAAGGCCGCCTTCGCCGCCGCGATGGCCGCGTCCATTTCTGCCTGGGTACACTTGGGCACCTGGGCGATGGGCTTGCCGGTGGACGGGTCGTGAATGGTGAAGAAGGACGTCGCCTTGCTGTCGATGTATTCGCCGCCAATAAAGGGCTTCATGATGGGCAGGGTGGACATGGTGTGTATACCTCTTTCATTACATAGTTGTGGAGGAAAACTCCCTCAGTCAGCGAGCAAGCTCGCTGCCAGCTCCCTCCCGGAGGGAGCTCTTTTCCGCTCCTTTTCGGTAGTACGAATCAGCGGCAAGGATATCGGCGCGCTTTGGTATCTCCCTTAGCTCCCTCCGGGAGGGAGCTGTCGCCCGCAGACGACTGAGGGAGAACGCGGTATTCGCTGTTTTGCCAACTCGTAAGTCACAGCGCCGTCACGACCTCGCCGCAGGTCTTTTTCTTTTCTTCGATGAACGCCATCAGCGCGTCCTCGGTGGGCATGTCGCGGCTGCAGGCGTGGCTGGCGACCAGCATGGCCGCGCTGGCGCTGCCCATTTCCAGGGCCTCGTTCAGGGGCTTGCCCATCAGCAGGCCGTGCAGGAAGGCGCTGGCATAGCCGTCGCCGCCGCCGAAGCCCTTGAGCGCGTCCACCGGGAAGGGCCGCACCCTCCAGCTGCCCTCCGCCGCGGAGTAGGCGCAGGAGCCCTCCTTGCCGTGCTTGATGACGATGACCTTCGCGCCCTTTCCAAGCCAGTACTCCGCGCTGTCCTCGTCCGTGCCGGGCAGCGACAGAAGGCGCTCCATCAGGTCAAACTCCTCCCGGGAACCCAGGATCATGTCCGCCCGCTCCGCCACGAGGGACGTGTACACGGCGATCTCGTCCTTGTTCTTCCAGGTGTAGGCGCGGTAGTCCGCGTCGAAGATGACCGTCGTGCCCGTCTGCTTTGCAAAGGCCAGGGCCTTCAGGGCCGCCTCGCGGGTGGGGCTGGTGCACAGGGACGTGCCGGAAATCAGCAGCGCCTTCGCCGAGGCGATATATTCGATGTCCACATCCTCCGGGTGGAGCATCAGGTCCGCCACGCCCTCGCGGTACATGAGGATGCTGCTCTGGGTGGGCGAAAGGATCTCGGTGAAGGTCAGGCCCAGCTTCTCGCCGTTCGTGCAGCGGGTGATGTGGCTGACGTCGATGCCCTCGTTCACGAAGTAGTCCGTCACAAAATCCCCGAACTGGTCGTCGCTGACCTTGCCGAGGAAGCCGGCCTTTCTGCCCAGGCGGGCCAGACCCACGGCAATATTGGCAGGCGAGCCGCCCAGGTACTTGTTGAAGTGCTGGCTCTCCGACAGGGGGCGGTTATAGTCCGTGGGGTTGAAGTCGATGGCCACGCGGCCCACGGGGATCACGTCCAGCGGGCGGTTTTCCTGGGGAAAGATGTTCATGCGAATGCCTCCTTGCCGAAGATGTTGATATGCTCCATGGCAACGGCCTGTGCCGCCGCCCTCATGCGGGCCGACATGTCGAAGTAGTCCTCCGCGCCCTGGGCCGCCCGGTGCACCGCCATAAAGGAGGCGGTGGCAATGTTGATCTTGTGCATGCCCAGGGAGATGGCCCTGCGGAAATTCTGCGGGGTGATGCCGGTGCCGCCGTGCAGCACCAGGGCGCAGCCGCCGCAGCGGCCCTGCATGCTTTCCAGCACATCAAAGCGCAATTCCGGCGTGCCCTCATAAACCCCGTGGGCGTTGCCGATGGCCACGGCCAGGGCATCCACACCCGTCTCCTGCACGAAGCGGACGGCGTCCTCCGGGTCGGCACACTGCGCGGTGAGGGGCTGTCCGCTCTCGGTCTTACCCACCACGCCGATTTCCGCCTCCACGGACGCGCCGTACTTCTCCGCCATGCGGATGACGGCCTGCGTCCTGGCAATGTTCTCCTCCATCGGCAGGCGGCTGCCGTCAAACATCACGGAGGTGAAGCCTATTTCCAGCGCCTGACGGATGCAGTCTTCCGTCATGCCGTGATCCAGGTGGACGCCCACGGGCACCGCTGCATTCCGGGCCGCGGACAGCATCGCCGGGCCGATCACATGCAGGGGAGAATGGGGCAGACGCACCTGCGCCACCTGCAGGATCACAGGGGTATTCATCGCTTCCGCCGCGGCGATGACGCCGCAGATCATATCAACGGAGGACACGCTGAAGGCGCCCACCGCCCGGCCCTGGGCCCTGGCCTTCTTCAGCAGCGTTCTCATATTGGTCAGGGACATGTGTCCGCCTCCTTGCTCATGCGTATTCCGTGGTCAGCCTCCTGTCACGATCAGCTCCACGTCATTCTCCTTCAGCTGTCGGCAGACCTCCGCCGCCGGAGTTGTATCGGTCACCAGCGCGTCAAAATCCTTCAGCTGCGCGAAGGTCATCAGGCCCGTCACGCCGAACTTGCCTCCGGCGATGAGCAGCACCGTCTTCTCCGCGCTTTCCACGGCGCATTTCTTGATCTCAAACTCCATCGGGCTGGAGTTGGTCACCCCGTGGCTGGAAACGCCCGTGGCGGCAATGAACGCCGTGCGGACGTTGAAGCGCCGCAGGTAACGCACCGCGTCGTCCCCGGTCAGGGAATGCGTTTTGCGCCGCAGCTGCCCCGGCAGGGCAATGATGGTGATGTTCTCATACGGCAGCGCGCGGATGATGGCCTCCACATTGTTGGTGATGATGGTCAGCTCCCGCCTTTCCTTCAGGTGGTCGATCATCTCCACCGTGGTGGTGCCGGAGTCAATGAAGATCACATCGCCATCCTGCACCATCTGCGCCGCGCGCATGCCGATGGCTGCCTTGGCCTCCCCGCTGCCCCGGCGGCGCACCTCGTAGGGGGTCAGCATCTGCTCGGTGGGACGCGCCTGCACGCCGCCGTAGACCTTCACCACCGTCCCCCGCCGCAGCAGCTCCGCCACGTCGCGGCGCACGGTGTTCATGGATATATCGAAATGCCCGCGCAGCTCCTCCATGGTGGATGAGCCATGCTGAATAATATACCGCTCCATTTCCTGTATGCGGTCAGTCTTCATATACAATTCCTCCCGGGGCGCGTCCGGTTACATGCACCCGCAAATGCGCCCTATCATCTATACTCTATTTTACAGAAATATTCTCATTTGTAAAGCATGTTTTGGGCATATTTTGAGCAGAATTTAAATTTCTTTTGCAGACAGTTGAAAAATAACATCGGATTTGCTATAATAAATCCAGCAAGAGATGCAAAACGACATACACGGAGGAGATACCCATGTCTTACCAGGCTTATGCGGATCTGGTGATGAGCCGTCTGACGTCCTCGCACGGAGGGGAGGGACATTTTGGCGACCATATGTCCCTGGATACCTGGGAATGGCCCCAGGGCGTGGCCGTATACGCCATGTTCAAGGTGTGGCAGGCCACGGGGGATGCAAAAATCCTCTCCGACCTGCAGGCCTGGTACGCCCGGCACCTGGCACAGGGCCTGCCCCAGCGCAACATCAACACCACCTGCCCCATGCTGACCATGACCCTTATATATGAAGAAACCCGCCAGGAAAGCTATCGGCCGCTGATCGCCGACTGGGCCGAATGGGTCATGACGGGCCTCCCCCGCACCCGGGAGGGCGGCTTCCAGCACATCACCACCCATGAGCTCAATCCCGGTCAGCTCTGGGATGACACGCTGTTCATGACCGTGCTGTTCCTCTACCGCGCCGGCATGGCCCTGAACCGCCCCGACTGGTGCAGCGAAGCGAAATACCAGTTCCTGCTGCACATCAAGTACCTGCACTGCCAGGAGAACGCCCTGTGGTACCACGGCTGGACCTTCGAGGGCCGCCACCACTTCGGCCGCGCCTTCTGGGCCCGCGGCAACAGCTGGATCACCTGCGGCGCAGCGGATTTCATCGAATGGCTGCCGGCGGATGACCCCGTGCGCCGCGCGGTGCTGACCACCTGGCAGGAGCAGTGCCTGGCCCTCATCGGGCTGCAGGACGCAGCCACCGGCCTGTGGCACACCCTGCTGGATCACGATGACAGCTACCTGGAAACCTCTGCCTCCGCCGCCATTGCCTACGGCCTGCTCAAGGGCGTGCGCACCGGCCTCCTGCCGGCAGAATGCGCCCCTGCAGCCAGGAAGGCCCTGGAGGGC
Source organism: Clostridia bacterium (assembly GCA_017516305.1). Lineage (GTDB taxonomy): Bacteria > Bacillota > Clostridia > Christensenellales > Aristaeellaceae > UBA11524. Next base: position 16,255 of record JAFXDB010000113.1, read on the forward strand.
GTGCTGGCCATGGTGGGAGAGGACGGCACCGTCGGCGGCGTCAGCTACGGCACCCCCGTGGGCGACACCGTGGACTTTTACCGCACCATCCCCATCCAGCCCACCGCCTACGGGCAGGGCCTGGCCTTCCTGATGCTCACCGAAGCCATGCGCCTGTGACATTGGCATGTTTTGAGTAATTTTACCATAATATTTTCATTTTACATATTGCATAACCGGGTCAGATTTGCTATAATACAGGTAACATCACGGTAACCAATGCAAACCTATCCACGTTATGCGCGAACTTACTCATTCAAATGAGAGGTGCACGCCGATGAATCATCGCGAGGAGCTGCTGCGGCAGCACGACGCCTATATCGAGTCCCTTCTGGCCCGTCAGCTGACAGGCCCGGACGACCCCCGCTACGGCGGCTTCTGGACGGACGCCTTCCATGTGGAGCCCCGTCAAAGCGGCTTCTTCCTGGGGGACATGATCGCCGCCTACTGCACCGAGGGCAGCCGCTGGTATCTCTCCCGCCGCCTGGCCGATGCCATCCGCGCCGACCTGACGTACATGGAGAACCACCAGCGCCCCGACGGCTGCTTCGACCTGACGCCCTGCAATTACGCCTCCCCGCCGGATACGGCCTTCATGATGAACGCCGTGCTCAGCGGCTGGTGGCTGCTGGAGAAGTGCCGGGCCCCCGAGGCCGACTTCATGCGTCAGCGCATCTACCGCCTGATCGACTCCACCTCCCGGGGCATTGCCGCCGGCGGCTTCCACACGCCCAATCACCGCTGGGCCATCGCCGCCTGCCTGCTGTCCTGCGCGAAGATCACCGGCAACGAAGCGCTCGTCGTCCGCGCCAACGAATACCTGCGCGAGGGCCTGGACATCAACCAGGACGGCGAATTTACCGAGCGCAGCGCCGGTAACTACAATCAGGTCAACGATGACCAGATGATCCGCCTGTACCTGGCCACCGGCGACTCCGTTTACCTGGAGGCCGCCGCCCAGAACCTGCAGATGATGTACTGCTACTTCGACCCCGACTGGAGCGTGTTCACCAACAACTCCACCCGTCAGGATCTGGGCAAGAAGGTCTACGGCGACACCTACTACATCCTCTACCTCCTGGTGGGCTACCTGCTCAAGCGCCCCGACCTGGGCGCAATGGCAGAATGGATCTGGCAGGACTGCCGCCGCCGCGGAACCTACCCACCCGGCGTGGAATGGCTGCTGCTGTTCCCGGAGATGGACGGCTACGGCGCTCAGGCGCCCTTCATGAAGCCCTTTGAGCGCTACGACCGCCTCTTCCCGGCCTCGGACATCGCCCGGTTCCGCGCGGACCGCTGGAGCTGCTCCCTGCTGCGTGGCAAGGCCAACTGCCTCTACTTCCAGCACGGCGCCTTCTCCATGTACATGACCATTTATTCGAACCTGTGCGACCGGCGCAACTTCCTGGCCGACACCCTCGTGCCCACCGACAGCGGGTATGAAATGAAGGCCCACGCCGCCGGCTGGTACTACCTCCCCTTCCCCGAGAAGCCGGCAACCTCCGACTGGTGGGCCATGGACAACCCCAACACCCGCCCCAAGACCGAGGGGCTGCCCCTGGACACCACCCTGCGCATCGTCAAGCGCCCCGACGGCATTGACCTGCACCTCAAAACTGAGGGCATTGATCAGCTGCCCCTGCGCGTGGAATTCTCCTTCCTTCCCGGCGGCTATGTCCGCACGGAGCACTTCCTGCAGAGGGCCGTTCCCGGCGGCGTCATCAACGTGATGAACGGCTCCGTGGAAGCCTGCGGCCCCACCGGAGAGACCATCACCGTCAGCCCCGCCTTCGGCGCGCATGACTTCACTGACCGCATGGGCGGCGCCTATCCCCTGTCCCAGAACCACTACACCGTCTACTTCACCGCCTACACCCCGGTGGAGCGGGTCATCAAGATCCGCGCCGGTCGCAAGGACCGCCACCTGTAAGGGAATCAGGAATTATGAATTCGGAATTCCGGATTTCCCATCCCCCCGCGAATCAATCCGTGCAGGCAAGCGCGGATGATATAGAACAAGGAGGAACCTGTCATGAAGAAACTCGTTTCCCTGGCTCTGGCGCTGTTCATGCTCGTTGGCATGATCCCCTTCGCCTCTGCTGAAGTGACCTACACCGAAGCCCCCTACTGGGCTGACAAGGGTCTGCCGCCCGTTGCCGAGCGCATGCCCGTTGAACCCATGATCGAGAACGCGCCCTACCTGGAGATCGGCGTGTACGGCGGCGAGCTGCGCCGCAGCGCCGACACCGGCAACTGGAACGCCGGCAAGCCCATCGAGGAAGGCCTGTTCCGCTTCACCACCACCGGCGCCGTTGAGCCCAACGTCGCCAAGGGCTTCTCTGTGAACGAGGACGCCACCGTCTACACCATCTACCTCCGCGAGGGTATGCGCTGGTCTGACGGCACCCCCTTCACCGCTGAGGACTGCGTGTGGTTCTTCAACGTTGTCTGCCGTAACAAGGTGGACGGCAAGGGCATCCGCAACTGCCACAAGGACGCCAACGGCAACGCCGCCGTGGTCGAGAAGGTTGACGATTACACCTTCACCGTCACCTTCGGCACCCCCAAGTACGACTTCATCGAGGCCCTGACCGTCGATCTGAAGTGGCACTTCGCCCCCAAGCACATCTTCGAGGCCTTCGCTGACGCGGTCGTCGCCGGTGATACCGAGAAGGCGCTGGCCGAGGCCAAGGCCATCTGCGGCGTTGACTTCTCCGATGTCGGCAAGGCTGGCAAGGAGCTGCTGTACTACTTCTGGAACTACCCGGGCGTCCCCACCCTGAACCCCTACGTGCTCTCCACCGAGCCCGGCAAGAACAGCATCAAGGGCGAGTACTATGAGTACGTCCGCAACCCCTACTACTGGAAGGTTGACGCAGCCGGCCAGCAGCTGCCCTACATCGACAAGATCATCTACGTCTCCGTCTCCAACGTTGACCAGCAGCTGATGCTCCTGCTGGACGGCACCGTGGACTTCCAGACCGTGGCCATGGAATCCATCCCCACCATCCTGGAGTCTGAGACCGCCATCAACATCTACGAGTGGTCCGGCAGCGACTGGGGCGACGTGGGCACCCAGCTGCACTTCAACCTGGGCATCGCCGATGAGCACCTGAACGCCCTGTTCAATGACGTCAACTTCCGTCACGGCATGTCCATCGCTGTGGACCGCGTCGAGTTCGCCGGTCTGTACTCCGATGGCTGGCTCGAGGGCGGCCAGGCTGCTCCCCAGCCCGGTCAGCTGGGCTACTCCGAGGAGTGGGCCACCCAGTGGACCGAGTATGATCCCGACGGCGCCAAGGCTCTGTTCGAGGCTGCCGGTCTGGTCATGGGCGCTGACGGCTTCTACGACTTCGCCGACGGCACCGACTTCGTGCTGAACATCGTCTCCGTCGCCGACAACGGCGCCGCCGAGACCTACAAGATCCTGGAGCCCTACTTCCGCGCCGTGGGCATCAAGTGCACCTTCAAGGATTCCGACCGCGCCAACATCGATAACGACCTGCTGGCCGGTACCATCGAGTGCATGCTGTACCCCGTCACCGGCATCGGCGATATCTCCATCGTCCTGAAGCCCAACTCCATGGTGCCCGGCTACGCCACCAACGTTGCCTGGTACGGCACGATGGATGAGACCACCGCCACCGGCGACCTGCTGAAGCTGATCGAGCTGAAGCACCAGCTGGACGTGACCGCCGACACCGCCGCGCGCACCGAGATCGCCCTGCAGATGCTCGCTCTGCACCAGGCGAACCAGTGGACGCTGGCCTATGTGCAGGCCGCTCCCGCCTACCACGCTGTGAACGCCCGCATCAAGAACTTCCTGGCTGACGGCGTCTGGTCCGACATCTACCGCGACATGGGCATCGCCCACTGCCAGTGCTGGTTCATCGCTGAGTAAGGCATGCGCCGCACAGCCTGACCCAAGACAATAACCTGATGTAAGGGTGCGGGAGGTACTTCCCTTCGCAGGGAGTGCCTCCCGCACTTCTTTGCCCGACACCTGCCTTGCGGCACCCTGTGCAGCGCCGCAGGGCAGGTGCCGGACGCAACACGCCTGAAACACACTCGCACCGAATACACGCTGGAAAGGATGTGAGGCCAGATGCTCAAATACATCGGCAAACGAATCCTCATGTTCATCCCCACTCTCATCATCATCTCCTTCGTCATCTTCTTCATCATCCAGCTGCCGCCGGGTGACTACGTGACCTCCTATGTGGCTGCCATGGCCGCAGAGGGCGAGGTCTTCACGGTCGAGCAGATCGAGGAGCTGCGCGTACAGTTCGGCCTGGATGACCCTTGGCTCGTCCAGTACTTCAACTGGGTCAAGGGTATCGTCCTGGAGGGCGACTTCGGCTACTCCTTCGAGTATGGCCGCGACGTCTGGTCCGTCATCATGGATCGTCTCTATCTCACCCTGGCCGTCTCCTTCATCATTCTGATCTTCCAGTACGGCGTCTCCCTGCCCATCGGCATTTACTGCGCCAATCACCAGTACTCTGCCGGTGACTACATCTTCTCCTTCTTCGGCTTCATCGGCACGGCCACGCCCAACTTCCTTCTGGCCATCATCATCATGTACTATCTGTACGTGTCCAGCGGCCATATTTACCTGGGCCTGTTCTCCACCGAGATGCTTCAAAATGGCATGCGCTGGGAGTATGTGCCCGAATTTCTGGGCCGCTGCGCCATCCCGCTGATCGTTATCGGCACCAGCGGCACCTGCGGCATCATCCGCACCGTCCGTGCCCAGATGCTCGATGAGCAGGCGCGTCAGTACACCC